>JALSNA010000078.1 GCA_026987255.1 Hyphomicrobiales bacterium
CATGCTTCATCCCGGAGCCTTTTCGCCCTTGCCAATACCTTCAAGGTATTGCCTGCGGACGAAAAGACACCGGGATTTTGCCTGAATCCTGCATCCACCATCCCTCTTTATGAGTCCTGACCCTAGGAACAGGCCGGATTGGCGCATGAGACCGATTGCAGCCTTTCGCCTTGCGCACCTTGCGTGTATGATACCGCGCCTTGTCCGAAGAGCGTCATTGAGGAAATGAACCGGCAGCCATGAAACTGCATTCGAAATATTTCGATTCCATTCGCGTCAAGCCCAGCGAGGAGAAAATCCTGCGCGACAAGGTGCCCGAGTGCGACTGGCCCGGATGCACCGGCCTGGGCCGCTATCCGGCTCCCAAGGGCCGCGAGCACGAGGGCGAATATTACCATTTCTGCGTCGATCACGTGCGCCAATACAACAAGAGCTACAATTATTTCGAGGGCATGGCGGACGAGGACATGCGCGACTGGCTGGAGCGCAACGCCACCGGCCACAGGCCGACCTGGCGGGTGGGGGCCAATGCCTGGGCCTTCGGTCCGGCGGACAGGCGCGGGCGCAAGGGCAAAGGCGGCATCAACTGGCAGGATGCCTTCGGCCTGTTCGATGAAGAGCGCAAGGCGGCCCGCCCCAAACGCCGGCTTGCCGCGCCCCATCTTGCCGCCCTGCACAAGCTGGGGCTGGACGAGGAGGCCGACAAGGCCACCATCAAGGCACAATACAAGATGCTGGTGAAACGCTTTCATCCGGACGCCAACGGCGGCTCGAAGGAGGACGAGGATCACTTGCGCGAGATCATCGCCGCCTATCACCTGCTGCGCAAGGCGCGGCTGGCGTGAGCATCTTTCTGCCAGACAGAAAAGCTAGGTGGCAATCGCCATCCGAATGGCGTATCACCTGCTTGCAGGCTTCAATTTCCGTGCGCGGCGCGCGCGGCAGGCAAGGGTGTGAATGACAGGATCATGACGGACGCGGACAAGACGATTGCACGGCCGGACAAAGAGGTTTCGGCGCGCGAGGTTTTCGGCATCGATACGGACATGAAGGTTCCGGCCTATTCCGAGGCCAGCGAGCATGTGCCCGATCTCGATCCCGATTACCTGTTCAACAGGGAGACCACCTTGGCCATCCTGGCCGGTTTTGCCCACAACCGCAGGGTCATGATCACCGGCTATCATGGCACCGGCAAGTCCACCCACATCGAGCAGGTGGCGGCGCGCCTGAACTGGCCCTGTGTGCGCATCAACCTGGATTCGCACATCTCGCGCATCGACCTGATCGGCAAGGATGCCATCGTGCTGCGCGACGGCAAGCAGGTGACGGAATTCCGCGAGGGGCTCTTGCCCTGGGCCTTGCAGAACAACGTGGCGCTGGTTTTCGATGAATACGACGCGGGCCGCCCGGACGTGATGTTCGTCATCCAGCGGGTGCTGGAGGTCTCCGGCAAGCTCACCTTGCTCGACCAGAACAAGGTGATCCGCCCCAATCCCTGGTTCAGGCTGTTCGCCACCGCCAATACCGTCGGGCTGGGTGATACCTCCGGGCTCTATCACGGCACCCAGCAGATCAACCAGGGGCAGATGGACCGCTGGTCCATCGTCGTCAACCTCAACTACCTGCCGCACGACGAAGAGGCCAACATCGTGCTGGCCAAGGTCAAGTCCTTCGATGCCAGCGAGGAGGGCCGCCAGACCATCTCGCGCATGGTGCGGGTGGCCGACTTCACGCGCAACGCCTTCATCCAGGGCGATCTGTCCACCGTCATGAGCCCGCGCACGGTGATCACCTGGGCGCAGAATGCCGAAATCTTCGGCGATATCGGCTTTGCCTTCCAGGTCAGCTTCCTCAACAAGTGCGACGAGCTGGAAAGGCCCCTGGTGGCGGAGTTCTACCAGCGCTGCTTCGGCGAGGAGCTGCCCGAATCCGCCGCCACCCTGGCGCTGGCGTAAGGTTCTGTTTTTACCGTTCGCGAACAATTCTGATCTGACAGGCTGACTGCGATCCATGACCCGGCGTGATGACAATCCGCTTTCCACCCTTGAAAAGGCGCTCTCCGGCTGCCTGAAAACGGTGGCGGGCAAGCCGGATCTTTCGGTCAGCTTCGGGCCGGAGCGCCCGGCGGTCTCGGAAACGCGGGTGCGCCTGCCGCAACTGCCGCGGCGGCTGCGCGCCGAGGACGTGGCGGTGACCCGCGGCATGGCGGACCGTTTCGCCCTGCGCCTGGCCCATCATGACACGCGGGTGCATCTGGCCCATATTCCGCGCAACCCCAAGGGGCAGGAGATTTACGACGCCCTGGAGGAAGCGCGGCTGGAGGCGCTGGGGGCGCAGGCCATGCCCGGCATGGGGCGCAACATGCAGGCCATGCTGGAGCGCCAGTATGACAACCGCGACATTCCGCCAGATCCTGCCATCAACGATGGCGAATACCTGGCCGAGGCCCTGGGCCTGCTGGCGCGCGAAAAGCTCACCGGCCTGCCTGTGCCCGAAGGCGCGCGGCCTTTCGTCGCCAAGTGGCGCAGCCATATCGAAACCCATGCCGGAGCGGAGCTGGAGGAGCTGCGCGATCTTTTGCATTCCCAGCAGGAATTCGCCCGCCAGACGCGCCAGATCATCGCCGCCCTGGACATGGGCGCGGAACTTTCCGAAGAGGCCCAGGGCGAACAATCGGAGGCCGAGGACCAGGAAGAGGGCGAGATCGGCATGGAAGAGGAGCAGGGCAGCGAGCAAAGCCCCTCCGAGGCCGCCATGCCCGCCGATGGCGAGGATCTGGACGGCTCCGAAACGCCGGTGGAGGCCGAACAGGTGGAAGGTGATACGGGAGATCAGGAAACGGAGGAAAGCCCCGCCGGGGACAGTCCGCGCCCGCCTGCTTCTGCATGGACCAACGAGGACGCAGCGGCCTTCTACAAGGTCTATACGCGCGATTTCGATGAGGTGGTGACGGCTCCGGAGCTGTGCGATGCCGACGAGCTGACCCGTCTGCGCGGCCTGCTCGACCGCCAGCTTGCGCCCTTGCAGGGCATGGTGGCGCGGCTGGCCAACCGTCTGCAACGGCGGCTCATGGCCAAGCAGAACCGCGCCTGGGATTTCGATCTGGACGAGGGCATTCTCGATGCCGCGCGGCTCTCCCGGGTGCTCGTCGATCCGCTTGCGCCCTTGTCCTTCAAGATGGAGCGCGACACGGATTTTCGCGATACCGTGGTCACCCTGCTGATCGACAATTCCGGCTCCATGCGCGGCCGGCCCATTTCCATCGCCGCCATCTGCACCGACATCCTGGCGCGCACCCTGGAGCGGTGCGGCGTGAAGGTGGAGATCCTCGGCTTCACCACATCGCAGTGGAAGGGCGGCAAGTCGCGCAAGAAGTGGATCGAGGACGGCAAACCGGCCAATCCGGGCCGCCTCAACGATCTGCGCCACATCATCTACAAGGCGGCGGACGCCCCCTGGCGCAGGGCGCGGCGCAACCTGGGGCTGATGATGCGCGAGGGCCTGCTGAAGGAGAACATAGACGGCGAGGCCCTGGCCTGGGCGCATGGACGGCTGCTGGCCAGGCCGGAGCAAAGGCGCATCCTCATGGTCATTTCCGATGGCGCGCCGGTGGACGATTCCACCCTGTCGGTCAATTCCGGCAACTATCTGGAACGCCATCTGCGGGCCATCATCGAGGAGATCGAGACCCGCTCGCCGGTGGAGCTCATCGCCATTGGCATCGGCCATGACGTGACCCGCTATTACCGGCGCGCGGTGACCATCATCGACGCCGAGGAGCTGGGCACGGCGATGACCGAAAAACTGGCCGAACTGTTCGATGAGACGCCGCAGCCGCAAGGGCGCGCCGCGGCGGCGCAAAACAGGCGCATGAGGCGCAGCGCATGAGGCGTCTCCCGTCCTTGCGCGGTGCAATTCTGACGGCAATGCTGGCCATTGCCTCATCCGTTCTTCTGCCCAGCGGCGGGCAAAGGGCCTCAGCCGGCAATGATCTGGTCATCAGCGTCCGGCCTCATTTTCTGTCGCGCACCGGGGCTGTGCATTTTGGTCTGCTGCAATGGCGCGGCGGCTTGCGGCTGGTGGCCAAGGATGGGCGCTTTGGCGGCTTTTCCGGTCTGGTGACGGATACTGCCGGAGGCCGCTTCGTGGCCTTGTCCGATCATGGCTGGTGGTGGCGGGCGGCCTTTGCCCATGATGACAGGGGCTTCCTGACGGGATTGAAAACCTCCGGTATCATCACCCCGGTGCTGAGCAGCAAGGGGGCGCCGCTGCGCGGCAAATGGCGCGATGGGGAAGCCCTGGCCCCCTTCGATGGCCGCAGGCTCGCTGGCCCCCTGCTGGCCGCCTTCGAGCGCAAGCCGCGCCTGGCGCTCTATGACTGGGGCAGGCGCGGGCCAGGGGCAAAGGCGCGTTATCTGTTTTTGCCGCCCGGCGTGAGGCGGGGGCGCAGGAACGGCGAAATCGAGGCCGTGGCGCGCTTCTGGAAAGGGCCGAAAAAGGGCTGGTTTCTCGCTGCCGGAGAAAAGAACTTCGATGAGCGGGGCAACATCCGCGCCTGGCTGTGGCGCGGCCGGGACATCCAGCGCTTTGCCATTGCCCGGCGCGGCCTGTTCCGGATCACGGACATGGCCGTCTTGCCCGATGGCTCCGGCTTCATCACCCTGGAGCGGCAGTTTTCGCGCCATATGAAAGTCCTGCCCGGCTTTGCCCTGCGGCTGTTCCGCACCAGCGCTGTGCATGCCGGAGCGCTCCTTGAGGGCCGTGTGCTCATGCAGGCCTCCTGGCCTTTTTTGGCCATCGACAACATGGAGGCCCTGGCCATTTATCGCGCCGCCGGTGGCGAGCTGCGGCTGATCGTCATGTCCGATGACAATTACAACCGCAACATGCAAAGCACCCTGGTCTTCGAGTTCGCCCTGCCAG
>JALSNA010000079.1 GCA_026987255.1 Hyphomicrobiales bacterium
GCGGCAAAGCCCATGGCCAGGGCCGCCGCAGCTACGAGAAACTTCTTCATGTGGGTTTTTCAACCTCCCTCTTTGATCCGCGGGCACCTGCCGGATTCTCCAGCCAGGTTTCCCGGATGCCCGCACGGTTTGACGCCGCCGCAAAGACTTGTCTTAGCGGCGGCGCTTACACTAGCACTTTCAGAGATTTGCGCAAGACTTGAGCGGGCTTGGGCCGCCGAATGGGTGGCGCCACTCCCTTTGGGTGATGAATGATCTGCATCCATGCCCTTGTGAGACCAGATCCCGATCAGGCGCGCTTGCGCCAGGCGAAGGGGCCGGCCTTTTCATAGAGCCAGTGATACTGGCTGGTCATCTGTTTTACCCGCGTGAGGCGAAATCCCAGGAAGGCTCCGGCCATGAGAGCGGCGGTGTCCACCACATAGGCCCAGGGCCACAGCAGCCTTTCCTGAAAGAGCGCATAATGCAAAAAGCGCGTTGCCGCCCCCAGGATCAGCATGTAGATGACCAGCTGCCACAGGGGCCGCCACTTCAGCGCCAGGCCGCGCCCGGCCATGAAGGCCGCGCCGCCGCCAAAGACACAGGTGAGGATGAGAAAGACGGCCCAGTGGCCTTGCGGATAGATGCCCATCAGTGGCCTCCCTCCAGATAGGCGGCGCGCACCTCTTCCCTGGACAGCAGCTCCTCGCCGGTGCCCGACATGGTGATGACGCCGTTGACCATGACATAGCCCCGGTGCGCCAGCTTCAGGGCGTGGAAGGCGTTCTGCTCCACCAGGAAGACGGTCAGCCCCTGTTTTGCGTTGAGCTCACGGATGACATCGAAAATCTGCTTCACCAGCAAGGGCGCAAGCCCCAAGGAGGGCTCGTCCAGCAGCAGCAGGCGCGGCCGGCTCATCAGGGCGCGGGCAATGGCCAGCATCTGCTGTTCGCCGCCGGAGAGGGTGCCGCCGCGCTGCTCGGAGCGGTCCTTGAGGACGGGGAAGAGATCGTAGACCAGCTTCAGATCCTCGTCGAAGACCTCCGGCGGGGCCAGCTGCGCGCCCATCTGCAGGTTTTCCATCACCGTCATGCGCGGGAAGATGCGCCGCCCCTCCGGCGATTGCGCCAGCCCCATGTGGGCAATTTCATGGGTGGTCTTTTCGGTGATGTCCACGCCATCGTAGAGAATGCGCCCCTCGCGCGCCCTGGGATGGCCGAAAATGGTCATCATGAGGGTGGATTTTCCGGCCCCGTTGGCGCCGATCATGGTGACGATCTCGCCCTCGTTCACCGTCAGATCCACCTGGCGCAGGGCCTGGATCTTGCCATAGAAGGCCGAGACACCGCGAATCTCCAGCAGGGCCTTGTCCCTTGCGTCACTCATGAGGCCAACTCCCCGGCTTCGTCCTCGTCCACGCCCAGGTAGGCGGCGATGACCTTCGGATCGGAGCGGATGAAGGCCGGATCGCCATCGGAAATCTTCTTGCCATAGTCGATGACCACGATGTGATCGGAAATGCCCATGACCACGCTCATGTCATGCTCGATGAGCAGGATGGACAGCCCTTCCTCGTCGCGGATGGACATGAGCAGCTTGTTGAGGTCATCGGATTCCTTCGGATTGAGGCCCGCCGCCGGCTCGTCGAGGCACAACAGCTCCGGGCGGGTGCACATGGCCCGCGCGATCTCCAGGCGGCGCTGGTCGCCATAGGGCAGATCGGCGGCCGGATCGTCGGCGCGCGCAATAAGGCCGGTCTTGTCCAGCCAGTGGCGGGCCAGCTCGACGGCCTTGTTCTCGTGGCGGCGGTATCCGCCGATGCCGAGAATGGCGCCGATGGAATATTTCGATGCCAGCATGAGCGGGTTGTGCTGGGCCACCAGCAGATTTTCCAGCACCGTCATGCCGCCGAAGAGGCGGATGTTCTGGAAGGTGCGCGCCACCTTGGCGTCGCGGGCGATGCGGAAATCGTCCATGCGCTCCAGAAGGAAGGTCTCGCCATCGGCATGGGTCATGGTCAGCATGCCCTCGGTGGGCTTGTAGAAGCCGGTGATGCAGTTGAACACCGTCGTCTTGCCCGCGCCATTGGGGCCGATCAGGGCGGTAATCTCCTTGCGCCGGGCGGCGAAGGACAGATCGTCGATGGCCACCAGGCCGCCGAAGCGCATGGTCATGTGATCGACCTGGAGAATGATATCGCTCATCCCTCGCCCTCCTTGACCAGATCGCCAGAGACCGATTTTCGCTCCTTGCCCAGAAAGATGGTGGGCATGCGGCCAGAGACCAGCCCGCGCGGCTTCCACACCATGATGACCACCATGAGCAGGCCGAAGATCAGCATGCGGTATTGCGCCGCCTCGCGGAAGACCTCGAAGCCGCCGATCATGACGATGGCGGCGATGGCCACGCCGATCTGGCTGCCCATGCCGCCGAGCACCACGATGGCCAGGATGATGGCCGATTCGATGAAGGTGAAGGATTCCGGCGAGATGAAGCCCTGGCGGGTGGCGAAGAAGGAGCCGCCCAGGCCGCCGAAGAAGGCGCCGATGGCAAAGGCGGTGAGCTTGGTGTTGGTGGTGTTGATGCCCAGCGCCCGGCAGGCGATCTCGTCCTCGCGCATGGCCTCCCAGGCGCGCCCCACCGGCAGCCGCCGCAGCCGGTTGGTCACGTAACTGGTCAGCAGGGCGAGCAGCAGGATGATGTAGAACATGAAGATCAGCCGGTGCATGGGCGAGTAGGGAATGCCGAAAAACTGATGGAAGGTATGCTCGCCGAAGCGCTTGAACTGCAGGCCGAAGAAGGTTGGCCGCGGAATGCCGGAAATGCCGTCGGGGCCATTGGTCACCTTGTACCAGTTGAGCAAGATGATGCGGATGATCTCGCCGAAGGCCAGGGTGACGATGGCCAGATAGTCACCGCGCAGGCGCAGCACCGGAAAGCCCAGGATCATGCCCCAGGTGGCGGCCAGAATGCCGGCCAGCGGCAGCACCACCCAGAAGGACAGGCCGAAATGGGTGCCCAGCAGGGCATAGGCATAGGCGCCCACGGCATAGAAGGCCACATAGCCCAGATCGAGCAGCCCGGCCAGGCCGACCACCACGTTCAGCCCCCAGCCCAGCAGGATGTAGGTAAGGATGAGGATGGAGGTGTCGATCACATAGCGCGAGGCCACGAAGGGCAGAAGGAAGGCGCCGATGATGACCACCGGTCCCAGATACTTGCCCCAGCCTTCGGTGATTCCGCCCAGCGACGAGGTGAACTTGTCATAGAGTTTCGGCGTCGTCCTGTCGCCGCGCCACCATATGAGGCGCAAGAACAGCCGCCCGAAAAAGACGCCCGCCACCGCCACGGCGAACCACATGGGCCGGTAGTAGAAGCTCAGGCCGCCCTCGGCGGGAATGGTGCGCACGCCCAGCAGGAAGGAGGCCAGAACCGCGGCCAGCAGGGCGGCCATGGCGGCCTCCTTGAGCGCGGCGGCGAAACGGCCCTTTTTTGCATTCGTCCCGGTCATGAGCCTAGACCTTCTCCACTTCCGGTTTGCCCAGCAGGCCCGAGGGCATGAAGATGAGCACGATGGCAAGCATGGAAAATGCCGCCACGTCCTTGTATTCGATGGTGAAATAGGCCGACCAGAAGGTCTCGATCAGGCCGATGATGAGACCGCCCAGCATGGCCCCGGGCAGCGACCCGATGCCGCCCAGAACGGCGGCCGTGAAGGCCTTGATGCCGGCCACGAAGCCGATATAGAAATCGATCACGCCGTAATAGAGCAGGAACATCAGCCCGGCCACGGCGGCCAGGGCGGCGCCGATGACGAAGGTGAGCGAGATGGTGCGGTCGACGTTGACGCCCAGCAGACCGGCCATGAGCCTGTCCTGCTCGCAGGCGCGCTGGGCGCGGCCCAGCGGCGTTTTGGCGATGATCCACGAAAAGATGCCCATGAGGGCCACGGTGAGGATCATGATGATGATCTGGATATTGGACAATTGCACCGTGAAGCCATTGCCTTCCATGATGGTGTAGCCGCCGGTGATCACCGGTTGCAGCGTCTTGACGCGCGCCCCCTGGACCACCTGGACGTAATTCTCGAGGAAGATGGACATGCCGATGGCGGTGATCAGCGGCGCAAGACGGAAGGAGGAGCGCAAGGGCCGGTAGGCCAGCCGTTCCACCGTCCAGCCATAGGCGGAGGTAACCACCATGGCCACCACCAGCACGATGAGCAGGGCCAGAGGGATGAAGGTCACGCCGATGGAGAGCAGAATGAGAAAGACGATCAGCGAAACGAAAGCGCCGACCATGAAGATGTCGCCATGGGCGAAGTTGATCATGCCGATGATGCCATAGACCATGGTATAGCCGATGGCGATCAGGCCGTAGATGGAGCCGAGCGTCAGCCCGTTGATGAGCTGCTGAAGGAAATATTCCATCTCCCCCCTCCCCTGTGATATTGCCGCCGGGAAAATGCCCGGCCGCCCTGTCCTGGCGCATTGATGTTGTTGTGGCGCCTCGCGCACTTTTAGCCCTCCGCTGGTCTGCTGACAACACCATTTTGCCCATCCTGTGGGGAAAACACCCCTCCGGCGGGGCCGATAACCATATCTTGAGCCAGATGCGGACGCCGCGGGCCGCGGCGTGATAAGAAAAGCCCAAGCAGAGATGAAAGACCGGAGTTTCGCCGTGACTGTCCTCACCCGCGACATCAAAGACCTGCATCATGACGTGACATGGCTCATCGGCGCGCTGGCGCGCGACCTCATGGCGCGCGGGCGCAATCCCGGCGTGCTGGAGATGCTGTCGAAACTCTCCGAATGCGATTTCTCGCAAGCCTCCCTGGCCCAGCTCGCCCCTTCCCGCGCCGCGGCCTGCGCGGTCTTGCCGGAGGCGGTGACCGGAGCCCTCGATGCCGCCCATGAAAGCGCCACGGCGCTGGCCGGGGCCCATGACCACCTGCGCTGGGAAGATGTGGCCAAAGGGGCGGCGCGGGCCGCCCTGCTGGGACAGGACGCGCCCATGCGGGCCTGCGCCATGGAGGTCTCCATGCTGCTTTTCGAGCCCGGGGCGCGGCTTTCCCTGCCACCGGCGGAGCGTGACGGGCTGTATTTCACCCTCAGCGGCTCCTCCCGCTGGCGCACGCAGGGGGCGGCGCTGCTGGCCCTCGATGCCGGCCAGACGCTTTTCGTCTCCGCCGGACACGGGCTGGACATCCAGGCCGGCCGCGCACCGCTGCTCGCCGCCTGCCTGACAGGCTGATCATCCGGCGGTTATCTCCGAAAACACTTGCGCCTCCATCCTCACTCCCTGCCAACAACACGCAGTGTCCCCATGATCGGGGTGGTTGGCAGGGGGTGAGGATGGTCTTTAAGACAGTTGATAGAGATACCCGCTGGCGCGATTTTGCTTGCCCGGGCGCGCCGGATGGCGCACAGCCTTGCGCATGAAAACCGCTTTTTCGAAAGATCTGCGCGGCGGGGCGCTCATGGCCCTGACCATGGCGCTCTATACGGCCAATGACGCCGTGGTGAAAATGCTCGGAGAGAGCCTGCCGCTTGGGGCCATCATCTCGCTGCGCGGGGTCATGATCATGGCCCTGATCCTGGCGCTTGTCCTCATCATGCCGGGGCATGGCCTGGCCAGTCTGCGCTGGCTGGGAAACCGGGCGGTGCTGATCCGCGCCGCATGGGATACGGCGGTGACCATTCTGTATCTCACCGCCTTGCTGCACATGCCCATCGCCAACATCCTGGCGATCATGAACCTCTCGCCGCTGGCGATCATTCCGCTGGCCGCCTGGCGGCTGGGCGAGGCGGTGGGGCCGCGGCGCATCCTGGCGGTCATTGCCGGGTTCACCGGCGCGCTGCTGGTGGTGCGGCCGGGCACGGAAGGGTTCAACATCTGGGCCCTCTTGGCCTTTCTGGCCATGCTGGGGGTGGCCGGGCGCGACATCTCCACCCGCCACATCCCGCCCAATGCCCCTGCCCTGGTCATCGCCCTTGGCAACATCCTCATGGTGCAGGCGCTGGGACTGCTCCTGTGGGCCCTTGCCCCGGCGGGCGGCTGGCCGCAGCCGCACCAGTGGCTGATGCTGGCCGGATGCGCGCTGTTTCTGGGAGCGGCCTATGTGCTGATCATCGTGGTGGTGCGCATCGCGCCGGTGAGCAGAACGGCGGTGTGGCGCTATTCCATCATCCTGTGGGGCGTGCTGGCCGGATGGCTGGCCTTCGGCCAGATCCCGGACGCCTGCGCCCTGACCGGCATCGCCCTCATCCTGGCCAGCAGCCTTTATGTCTCCCTGCATCAGGCCCATGGGACCTGACACAAAAAAAAGCGGCTCCGCTGTCTTTCAACAGCGGAGCCTGGCCCGCTTTTTCGCCGCGCGGCCGGGGGCAGTGACCTTGCGGCGGCGGGCTACCATGAGCCCGGAGGGCCTAATCGGCCTTCATCTTCATGGTGGGCCTTGAGTGCATATCTTTCATGGTTTCCGCCAGGCTTTTCACCGGCACCTGCACGGTGACAGGCGCTGCATGTTCAAAAATCAGCCTCAGGGAAAAGCTGTCCCCCGGCTTGAGCGGCTTTTTCACGCCGATGAGCATGATGTGCAATCCGCCCGGATGCAGCTTCGTTTCGCCATGGGCCGGGATGGGCATATCCCTGACCGGGCGCATCTGCATGATGACCTTGCCATCGACCTTCTTCATCAGATGGGTGTGCAGGGAGACCTGCGCGGCCACATCGCTTTCGGCGCGGATCAGCCTGTCCGGCGCATCGGCGTCATTCTTCAAGGTCATGTAGGCGGCGGAATTGCGCGCCGCCCCCAGGGAGGGGCGCGCATAGGCGCCTTCCACCGACACGCCTGCCGCATGGACGGAAAGGGAAAACCCCGCCAGCGCGGCGGCCATGGCCACGGCCCGCACAGCTGTCAACATCTGGATTGCGCCTCCGGTCATCCTTGAAAAAAGATGGTCCATCTAGGGTCTGGACTCAATAAAAACGTGGCGCCAGTCTGGCGGCCAGCAACAGGAGACCATAGAAAAAATGTGCCATTACAAGCGTAAGCGCTTCTCTCCTGTTGCTGGCCGCCATCCCCTTCGGGCAACAAATGCGCTGCATCTCAGCGACCTTGTCTTGCCCGCCAATAGCGCCACTATTAGTGGGCAAGACAAGGCCGCTGATATCTTGTGCATTTGCCGCTGGCATCCACGCCTTTATTGAGACCAGACCCTAATCTGCGTCATTCTGTCATGTAATTGATGTATGTCAAGTTAACTTTCAAAAACTGGCCTCATTATAGAAAATAATCTGGACCTATCGTAATTTTCATGCCGGGGTTATCTGAACTCACCACAGCCGGGGAAAATGCTCATGGCCAAAGCGAAGAAAACCGCGCCTTCGGACAGGGCGCGCCTGCGCCGGGCCCATCACAAGGCCCATTACGATTCGATCACCATTCATGACATCCTGGATGCCCAGCCGCTGGCCCATCTGGGCGTCATCATGGATGGCTGGCCGGCGGTCTTTCCCACCATGCACTGGCGCGAGGGCGATCATGTCTATATCCACGGATCGAGGGCGGGGCGCAAGATGAAGGCGGCGGCGGGGCAGCCATGCTGCCTGACGGTGTCCATTCTCGACGCCTTCAAGCTGGCCCGCTCGGCCTTTCACCATTCGGTCAATTTCCGCTCGGTGATGATATATGCGCGCCCCGAACTGGTGCCTGAGGAGCAAAAGGAGGCGCGGCTGAACGCCATGATCGAAACCTATTTCCCCGGCCGCACGCAATTGCTGCGCCCGATGAGCGAAGCCGAGCGCAAGATGACCACGGTTCTGTCCTTTTCGCTCGCCGAGGCCTCGGCCAAGATCGGCGCCGGCGGCATCGCCGACGAGGAGGAGGATTATGCCCTGCCCATCTGGGCCGGGGTGATCCCGGTGGCCGAGGTGGCCCTGGATATCGAGGCGGATGAGCGCAACCACCCCGATGCACCCATGCCCGATGAGGTGCTGCCCGCCTATCTGCGCGCCCGCATGGACAGAACATGGCCACGCCATGAAAAATGACGATCCGGAAAGACGAAGGAGCCGCCCGCAGGATGACGGGATGGACTTCTATGACATCACCATCCGGGTGGCCGGCTGGCTGGCCGCCGCCACCGCGGTGGGCATGCTGATCATTTTCCTCACCTGGCTGCGCAGGCACTGAACGGCCTGCCCCTACATCCGCGCGGGCAAAAGCAGCACCAGGGCGGGGATGAGGGTGAGCAGCATCAGGCGGATGATGTCCATGATCCAGAAGGGAGTCACACCCTTGAAGATGGTGCCGGTGGTCACGTCGCCCACCACGCCCTTGAGCACGAAGACGTTCAGGCCCACCGGCGGGGTGATGAGCGAAATCTCGGTGACCACCACGACGATGATGCCGAACCACACCGGATCGAAGCCCAGGGATGTGACCAGCGGGAAGAAGATGGGCACGGTGAGCAGGAGCATGGAGAGGGATTCGAAGATGGTGCCCAGCAGGATATAGACCAGCAGGATCATCAGCATGACCCCCATGGGCGGCAGGCCAAGGCCGGTCACGGCGGCCTTCAGGGCATCGGGCAACCCGGCCAGGTTGACGAAATTGGAAAAGATCCAGGCGCCGATGAGCACGGCAAAGAGCTGGGCGGTGGTGTGGGCGGTCTCGGTGAGCACCTCCCAGAAGCCCTTCCAGCTCAGGCCGCGGCGCGAAAGGGCGATGAGAAAGGCCCCCATGGCCCCCATGCCGGCCGCCTCGGTGGGCGAGAAGGTCAGGTGCAGGGGGGCGAAATCGAACAGGCCGTAAAGCCCGCCGATGACGCCGATGAACAGCAGGGCCACGGCCCACACGCCCCGGAAGGCGGCGATCTTCTCCGCCCGGCTCAGGGGCGCGCCGGCCGGGCCGGCCTCGGGGTTGCGCCACACCGTCCAGCGCACCGCAAGCAGATAGAAGAACACCCCCAGCAGGCCGGGAATGATGCCGGCCATGAAGAGCTTGCCGATGGAGGTCTCGGTGAGCAGGCCGTAGATGATGAGAATGACCGAGGGCGGGATGAGGATGCCCAAGGTGCCGCCGGAGGCTATGGCGGCGGTGGAGAGGCTGTCGTCATAGCCGTATTTGCGCATCTGCGGCATGGCCACCTTGGACATGGTGGCGGCGGTGGCCAGGGAGGAGCCGCAAATGGCCGAAAAGCCGCCGCAGGCAAGGATGGTGGCCATGGCCAGGCCGCCGCGAAAGCGCCCCAGCAGGGCATAGGAAGCGCGGTAGAGCTCGCGCGACAGCCCGCCCTTGTTGACGAAAAGGCCCATGAGGATGAACAGCGGAATGACCGACAGGCCGTAGTTTTGCGCCGTGTCGATGATCAGCCGCCCGGCCATGGAGATGGCGGCGCGCAGGCTGGTCTCGTGGGCATAGCCGATGATGCCCACCAGCCCCATGGCCAGGGCGATGGGCATGCGCGCCAGGACCAGCACGAGAACCGCGGCAAAACCGATGATGGAGGCTGTCATGGGATCAGGTTCCGCAATACTTGAATGGGCGCGCCCTTGACGCGTCAGTCCCCGTCAGGGGCATAGACCGGATTGTCCGGCGAGCGGTAGGGGTGAATGAGGCCGGGGCGGAAGAACAGCACCAGCCCGCGGGCGATGAAGGCCACGGCGGCGGCAAATGTCATGACGGCGATGAAGACGGAAATGTAGACCTGCGGAATGTGCAGGTATTCGGTCATGTCGCCATAGGCGCGGGCGCGCATGGCCAGCTGCCAGACGCGCCAGGCCGGCCAGAGCAGCAAGATGCCGCAGGCCACGTTGACGAGCAGATCGAGCACGCGCCTGATGCGGGGGCCCATGACCCCTTCCATGAGATCGACGATAATGTGCTCGCCCTTGTAGGAGACCGCCGGAAGGGAGGCAAAGACGATGATGGCCAGCGCCAGGCGCGTCAGCTCGGTGGCCGATTCGATGGGGTTGTTGATGGCCGAGCGCAAAACCACATCGAAGAATGTCATGACCATGAGAAGGAAGAGTACCACCCCCGCCAGCCGCGACGGCGCGCTCCCGAGGAAGCGCAAAAACCGCCACCCGGCCGCATGACCGGCTGCCCCCAGCACAGCGGGGGTGGTTCCCTTGACGGGATGGGATGCAGCCGCATGCCGGCCGGCGTCCCGTCCCGATTTGGTCATGGCGCATGCCTTGCCATCCGCCATGGGTCAGACCCCTTTGCCGGCAGACGGCACATGCCGCATTGCACGCATTACTTGAAAGCCTTCATCTGGGCTTGAATAAAGGTCATGACCGCTTTTGCGTCAATACCTTTCCTGGCCACCTCGGCGGACACTTTGTCGCGGATTTTCGCCGCGATTTCGGCATAGGCCTTCTGATCCTGCGGGCTGGCCATGGTGATGGAGACCTTCGGATTGTCCTTGGCGGCGGCGATGACCTTCTTGTCGTTGGTCTCCCACACACCCCCGGCCATGCGCGACAGCGGCTCGCCGAAGACCTTCTCCTTCAGGGCCTTGCGGTCAGCCGCGGAGAGGGACTTGAACTTGTCCGGGTTCATGATGATGGCGAAGGAGCCGCGATAGAAGCCGCCCGGCATCATGTAGACATTGGGGGCCACGTCATCGAGCTTGAAGCCCTTGCGGCTCTCCATGGGGAACATGACGCCATCGGCGGCATGGGAGGAAAGGGTCTCGTAGACCTTGGGCGCGGGCACGCGGATGCCGGTGGCCCCCAGGGCGGCGCCGACATCGCCGGACACGCCACCGCCCAGGCGCAGCTTCAGCCCCTTGATCTGGGAAAGCGCGGTGATCTTCTTGCCCTTGACGGTGTGCAGCTGGCCCGGCCCGTGGGTCATCAGGCCGATGACCATGACACCCTTGTGCTCGTCAGCCTTCTTGAGAAACTTATCAAAGGCACGCCAGTAGGCCACGGAGGCGGCCTGGGCGCCGCCCTCGTAGCCGGGCAGCTCGATGAGCTTGGTGACGGTGAAGCGGCCGGGGTTGTAGCCGTGGAAAATCCAGGTGATGTCGGCCGCACCGTCCTGGATGAGGTCGAACTGGGCCGGCGGCGGGGCCAGCTTGTACTTGATCTGGGCAGTGACGCGGCCATCGGTGGCCTTCTCGATCATCTTGATGAGCTGCGGCCACATCTGGGCGTTCATGCCATGGCCGGGCGGGGCCCAGCTGGAAATGATCAGCTTGGTGGCGGCATCGGCCGATATGGCCGAAAGCGACAGGGCGGTGGCGGCCAAAAGGCCGGCGGCAAATGATTTCAGACGCATGATCTTGGGGACTCCCTCCTGGATACGACAAGGCGCAAAAACACCTGCCTCTTCCCCTTGCCTTATGGGCGAGGCGCCCAAGGGAAGCGCATGGTGATTTTTGTGTTTGTTTACCGGCAGCAGATGCTTAGCGCCACTGGACAGATTAGCTGTCCGTGAAGAGGCGTCAAGGGGCGAAATTGCGCATCAGACTTTAGTTCAATGCGCTTGCCTGCTCAATAGGCGTTCTGGGCATTGCTGCTGGAGAGCAGGGCGAAGGGCGTCTTGAGGATGATGTAGAGATCGAAGGCCAAGGACCAGTTGTCGATATATTCCAGATCGTATTTGACCCGGTTCTCGATCTTCTCATAGGTATCGGTTTCGCCGCGCCAGCCATTGATCTGGGCCCAGCCGGTGATGCCCGGCTTGACCTTGTGGCGGGCGAAGTAACCGCTGACCACCTCCTGATAGAGGGCATCGGCGGCCTTGGCCTGGGTGGCGTGGGGGCGCGGGCCGACCAGGGAGAGCTCGCCTTTCAGCACATTGAACAGCTGCGGCAGCTCGTCGATGGAGGTCTTGCGGATGAAACGGCCCACCCTGGTGACGCGCGGATCGTCTTTGGTCACCAGTCTGGCGGCATTGGCATCGCACAGATCGGTATACATGGAGCGGAACTTGTAGACCTCGATGAGCTCGTTGTTGAAGCCGTAGCGTTTCTGTTTGAAGAGCACCGGGCCCTTGCTCTCCAGACGGATGGCGATGGCGGTGGCCGCCATGATGGGCGAGAAAGCGATGAGCATGACAAGGGCGAGGATGCGGTCCATCAGGCCCTTGAGGAACCAGCCCCATTCGGTCAAAGGCAGCTCGAAAACGCTGAGCAGGGGCAAATCGCCCAGATAGTCATAGGCGCGCGGCGAGAGCTTCAGTTGCGAGGCCTGGCCGGAAATGCGGATATCGAGCGGCAGCTCCCACAATTGCTTGAGCATGTGCAAAAGGCGCTTTTCCGCCGACAGGGGAATGGCGACGATGACCAGATCGACGCGGTTGTGGCGGGCGTAATCGTGCAAATCCGCGACATTGCCCAGCTTGCGGTATTTGCGGATGTGCTCCGGGGAGCGTTCGTCCTTGCGGTCGTCGAAAAGGCCTATGATTTCAACATCGAGGTTTTTGGAGCCTTCAAGGGTGTTGATGGCCTTTTCCGCCGCGGCGCCGCCGCCGACGATGGCGATGCGCCGGCGGAAGACCCCGTCGCGGACACGCGGCGCCACCCACAGGGCCACCGCCAGGCGGGAAAGCGCCAGATAGATGCCCCCGGCCAGGGCCCAGCCCAGATACATGCGCCAGCTTACGTCCTGCATCAGGATATGGCCCAGGCCGAAAGCCGCGGCTCCCAGGAGGAGAACCAGCCCCAGGGCGACAAGAACGGTGCGGGCGGGATTGGCGAGAGCGGAGATGCGATATAGTCCGGATTCGCGCATGGCCAGCAAAGAGGCAAAGCTCAAGGTGAGGGTCAAAAAAGCCGGCAGGGAAAGGTCATGATCGCCCACATGTCCTGGCAGAACGAGGAAGAACCACAGGCCGAAGCTGACCAGGAAGGCAAAATCGCTCAGCTTGAGAAGCCTTTGCACGATTTCCGGCGAAATATAGGCGCGCCGGGCTCCAGGGGCCACGGCCTTGGCGGCTTGCATCTGTTTCATCGTCTCCTGTCCCCTGTCCTTTTCCTGTCTGCCTGCGCGGCATTGGTCATGACACGTCCCGGAGGGGAGCATAGGGAAAAAGATTTAAAACCGGATGAATGGAAAATGAGCGCAAAAACATGCTCACTCCGCCTTGACGGGCGGCATGGGGACACGTATATGCACTGACGCGGGCCGCCAGAGCGGCCTTGTCAATCCGGGCGATTAGCTCAGCTGGTAGAGCACTGTGTTCACATCGCAGGGGTCACTGGTTCAAGTCCAGTATCGCCCACCATTTTTCTCCGTTATCCCGCTGTTCAGTGCCCCCAGGGCGCGAAAAGCGCCCCGGCGCAAAGCGCCGCCCCCGCGGAGGCATTTTGCCGGAAGGCAAAATCTGCCGTGAGCGCAAAAAAAGCGTCACTGGTTCAAGTCCAGTATCGCCCACCATTTTTCTCCGCTATCCCGCCGTTCAGTGCCCCCAGGGCGCGAAAAGCGCCCCGGCGCAAAGCGCCGCCCCTTTGGTCGGAAGCCGTGTCATTTGCGAGTGGTGAGGTATTTGCGCAAAGCGGCCGCCAGGGCAGGATCGGATTGCACGCGCAAATCTGCATCATGGGCCGGGTTGTCGTCGTTTTCCCAGGTTTCGTTCCACCAGGCCCAGCCTTTCAGGGCTTTCCACCTGCCGCTGTAAATCATGGCCAGGGCATCGGAGGCCCAGCGGGCGGCGTTTTCATGCCGGTTGTGCACATCGGTGCCCATTTCGGCCACAATGACGGGCTTTGCCGGAGCCATCGCGGCAAAGCGCGCCATGACAGGGGGCAATGATCTGGTGAAGGCCTTGCGCCAGTTTTCATGCGGGCTGAGGGCCGAATAGATGGACACGCCCAGGATGTCGATGAAGGCATCGCCCGGATAATAGGCCTCGAAGCGGTTCCACTTGCGCTTTGGGGCGTCCTCGTCGTTGACATGGAAGACCCACAGGATGTTATGCGCTCCGGCCTTGCGCATCACGGAAATGATATGGCGATAGGCGGCGCGAAAGCGCGCCGGACCCTTGCGGCGGCCGTTCCAGAGACCATTCCAGGGAAACCAGCGGCCATTCATCTCGGTGCCGTATTCGCAGATGATGGGCGCGCCGAAACGCGCCGCCGCCCGCCCCCAGGCCTGCAAGTCCGCATCGAAACGGCCTGTGGCAATGGCGCGCAGGGTATAAAGCGGCTCGCGATGGTCTTCATCCGCATCGGAGCGCAGCATGAGGCGGATATAGGGGATGGCGCCGCGCGCCGCGATCCAGCGCGCCGTGGCTTCGGGAAAGGCGCGGCCATGAAACCAGTTGTGGGAGAACATGATCCAGTTCGCCCGCGCGCCGGTGGCCTTTTCATAGGCGGCCACGTCCGCGGGGGTGATGTCGTCCTCCTCGCCGGTGCGCCCGCCAGGATAGACGCCATGCAGCATGCGCCCATCCCCTGGGACAATGGCGGCCAGAGCCGCCTCATGGGCATTGCCGCCCTCCTGCGCCCGCACCGGAGCACCCGTCAGGCAACCGGCCAGCAGGCCCAGGGCGGGGATCAGGAAGGCCAATCGCACGTCAGCCTCCTTCATGCCCCTGGCGCATCACCTTCGAGATGAAGGCGCGCGTCACCTCGGCCTTTTCGGCCAAGGCGCGCGCATCTATGGTGCGCACCAGCTCGCGGGCGGCGGCCAGGGAACGCTCCATGCGCGTCAGCATGTAATTGATGGCCCGTTCGTTCACCCGGATCTGGCGGTCGGTGAACAGCTTGACCAGGACGGCGCGCAGCAGGGCATCGTCGGGCTCCTCGATGCGCGCCACCAGGGCGGCCTTCAGGCGCGAGCGCAGATCGGGCAGAGCGATGGGCCAGCGGGCGGGGAAATCGCGCCCGGTGAACAGGACGGCCCCTTGCGTCTCGCGCGCCAGGTTGACGAGATGAAAGAGCGCCACCTCATCCAGCGCCTTTCCGGGCATGTCCTCGATCACCAGGTGCCCTTGTGACAGCAGGGCCGGGACGTTTTCGGTCAGGATGTCCTGCGGCGCGGCCAGCAGCGCCCCGGTGCGCTGGCGCCAGATCTGCGCCAGGTGGGTCTTGCCGCAACCGGGCGGGCCGCACAGCGCCAGCACGGGCTTGCGCGGGAACTGCTCCGGCCAGCTCTCGATGATGCGCAGCGCGGCGCGGTTGGCGCCGGTGACGAAGAAATCCTCCCGCGCCATGCCCTCGCGCACCGGCAGATCGAGGGCAAGCTGCGCCGGGCCGCCGCTGCCGCCGCCTGTCGTCATTGCATGTCTCCGCCCTCGCCGGCGTCCGCTTCGGCGGATTCGCCGCGGCCCAGGTAGAGCGGGCTTTTCAGGTATTGATCCAGGGCATACTTGACGATCACCCGGATGGCCGCCGCCAAGGGCACCGCCAGCAGCAATCCGGCAAAGCCGAACAGATAACCGAAGGCCATGAGCGCGAACATCATCCACACCGGATGCAGGCCGATGCGCCCGCCCACCAGATTGGGCGAGAGGAAATTGCCCTCCATGAACTGCCCGGCGGCGAAGATGCCCACGATCAAGAGCACATGCCCCCAGTCGGGCCAGAACTGCACCAGCGCCATGCCGATGGAGAGCACCGCGCCTATGGTCGAGCCCACGTAGGGAATGAAGCTCAGAAATCCCGCCGTCAGCCCGATGAGCAGGCCGAAATGCAGCCCGGCGGCCATCAGCGCCACGGCATAGAAAATGCCCAGCACCAGGCAGACGCTGCCCTGGCCGCGGATGAACCCGGCCATGGCCTTGTCGATGTCGCGCGCTATGCCGCGGATGGTATCGGCATGATGGCGCGGCAGCCAGCCATCGACCACGGCCACCATGCGGTCCCAGTCGTTGAGCATGTAGAACAGCACGATGGGGGTGATGATGAGCAGCGACAGCAGGTTGAACAGCGCCATGGAGCCGCTCCAGATGGACCTGGCCAGCGAGGCCAGCCAGCCGCTGGCGCGGGCCGCGATGCCGGGCGCGGAAACCCCGTCCTTGAGCGCCCCGTTGGCGATGCTCTCCTTGATCCAGGCCGGGGCGTTGTCATTGAACAGCTTGCTCAGGGCGGCGGCATATTGCGGCAGATTGTCGATGAAGCGCCCGGCCTGCTGGGCCAGAATCGGGCCGATGAGCAACAGGATGAGGAGGAAAAGCAGCAATGCGAAAGCCATGATGACCGAGGTGGCCGCCAGCCGCGGCAGCCCGGCGTTTTCCAGCATGTCGGCCAGCGGATCGAGGAAATAGGCCAGGGCCATGCCGGCGATGAAGGGCGGCATGATATCGCCCACCAGCCACATGCCCAGCACCAGCAGCGCCAGGGCCGCCAGCCAGAAATAGATTTGCGCCTTCAGCGTCATGTGGTCTCATCCCCGTTGGCCTGTTGCATGTGGGCCATCCACTGGATCAGGTATAGCGCCCCGGAGGCGACGGTGAAAGCCGCCACGACCGGCGCGCCATAGAACACCAGGGCGCCGGTTTCCCAGCCCTGGCCGCGAAACAGCAAGAATCCCCCGGCAAAGAGGATCTGCGCGGTGGTGTTCACCTTCGAGATCCACAAGGGGCGCATCTTTACCGGCATGTCCATGATCCAGGCCAGCACCACCCCGCCGACGATGAGCACATCGCGCGACACCACGGTGATGGCCAGCCAGGCGGGCAGCTGGTCCATGACCGCCAGGGTGACATAGATGGAAATGAGCAAAAGCTTGTCGGCCAGCGGGTCGAGCCAGGCGCCCAGCTCGGTGCGCATGTTCCAGCGCTTGGCGATGTATCCATCCACCCCGTCGGAGATGCCGGCGAGAATGAACAATGCGAAAGCCAGGCCCGTCCGGCCGGTGATGATCAGCCACACAACCACCGGCACCAGCAGCATGCGGGCGATGGTGATGAGATTGGGCAGGCATTTCGGGCAGGACATGAATGGCGCTCTGCGGTTGTTCGCTCTGTCCGCCCATGTATCACAAATCCGCGCCGGGGAAAGGAAAATCGCACCCCTGGCGCCCTGCCCTCACTTGCCGCGCGGCTTGAGGAACACCGGCGCGTAATGCCAGGCGAAGAGGGCAAAGGCCAGTGCCGTCAAGGTTCCGGCCATGTGCACCGTGGGCGCATAGCCGATGGGCGACAGCGGCGCGATGATGCGCGCCAGCGCGCCGAGAATGGCCAGCACATAGATGGCGATGGTGATGCCGTCGGCGGTGAGCTTGCGGCCCGAATGGCCCAATGATGCGCGGGTCATGACCGCCAGGGTCATGGTGGTGATGGCCCCCGCGGTGAGGGCGTGGATGGCGGTGGAATAGGCCAGGGCATCGGGGAAGGCAATGGAAATGGCCATGAGCAGGAACCACACCGGGATCCACACATAGCCCAGATGCAGGATGGTCACCAGGGGTTCGGCGCAGGTGGATGGCCCCTTCCAGCGCGCCACGCGCATGAAATGGCGCACCGCCGCCACCAGGAAGGCGAAGGCGGTGAGCGGCCAGTCGGGCGCAAGGAGCCACAGCACGAGCGCCGCCAGCGCCATGAAGGCGGCCGATCTGTCCAGCGCGTCCATGGAGGCGGGCATCTTCGCCTCGTCCATGATGCCCTGGCGCATCAGCCAGTTGCGGGTGAACGATGGCGTGACCCGCCCGCCGATGAGCATCAGCAGGATGGCGGCGGCCGAAAGCCCGAGGCGCTCGTCAAACAGCGGATCGAGGATTTCCAGCGATGTCAGGCGGGTGAGGTGGAACAGCACATTGGCCACGGCCAGGGCCGAGACCAGCAGGCAGACGGGAATGTTGCGCCGGTTGCCCCCGGCCAGCACCTCGCGCCAGACGAGAGCGGCCAGAACCACCAGATAGGCGGCATCGACGAGCGCCGCCGCCGCCGGGGCAAGGCCGGAGAAGAACATGACCACCCGCCCGGCCACCCACAGGGCAAAAAGCCCCGCCAGAGGCCCCCCCACCACCGGCATGCGGCCGGTCCAGTTGGGCACCGCGGTGAGCACGAAGCCGGTCATGGCGGCGGGCAGATAGCCGTAAAGCATTTCATGGATGTGCCAGTCGCGCGCCGGGACATAGGCGGGCAGATCGTGCCCGGTGGCGAACAGATAGATCCAGATGGGCAGCGCCAGCGCACCCCACAGTCCGGCGGCGAAGAAAAAGGGCCGAAAGCCGCGTTCGAAAAAGACGGGGCCGCTGTAGGCGCGGATGGAAGAGGC
>JALSNA010000080.1 GCA_026987255.1 Hyphomicrobiales bacterium
ACCACAGCCATGTCGCGCCCGTGATAGGGCACTGTCCCTTCCTGCTTGTAGGCCCCTTCATGCTCTTCATCGACGACGATCAGGCCGAGATTCTTCCACGGCAGGAAAAGCCCGGAGCGCGCCGCCACGACGATTTTCGCCTCGCCCCTGGCAACGGCGCGAAACACCCTGGCGCGCGCCCCCGGCGTCATCTGCGAATGCCATTGCGCCGGGGCGGCATCGAAGCGCTCCGTCACCCGGCGGATGAACTGTCCGGTCAGGGCGATTTCCGGCAACAGCAAAAGCACCTGCCTGCCCGCCGCCAGAGCCGCCGCCATGGCCTCGAAGTAAACTTCCGTCTTGCCCGAGCCGGTGACGCCATCGAGCAAGGTGACGGAAAAATCCCCCTTGTCCACCGCCGCGCGCAACTGCTCCGCCGCCGCCCTTTGCTCCTCCGACAGGCTCTTGGCCAGCGATGCCGACAGATCGGGCATCTCGAAAGGCGCATCCTTCGGCAGGGGAACGGCCGTCAGCGCCCCGGCATCGATCAGCCCGCGCACCACCGATGCCGATACCGCGCAAACCCTGGCCAGTTCGGCCGCCGTCAATGGCGGCTCTTGCGCCGCCTGGGCCAGCACCCGCGCCCTTTGCGGCGTCATGCGCTCCGGCGTCTTGCCCGATGTCCGCCAGGCCAGCGTCTCGCGCGCCGGCGCAAAGGCTTGCGCAGCGCCCATGCACATGCGCAGCACCGAGCCGGTCTCAACCAGGTAATAGCGCGCCACCCAGGCGATGAAGCGCCTTTGCACCGCCCCCATGGGCGGCAGATCCAGGCGCTCCACAATGGCCCGGAGCTTGCGCCTCGGAACCTCGCGGCGCAGGTTCCAGATGATGCCGGTGTGCGTCCTGTTGCCCAGCGGCACGCGCACGTAATCGCCCACGTTGACGGATTGTTCATCCGTCACCCGGTAGGAATAGGGACGATCCAGCCGCAGGGGCAGCAGGACATCGGCGATGGTCGTCTTGTCCGCCATGCCCGCGACATTGCGGCAAGTGAGGCTTGAAAGTCCAGAGCCATGACACAAGCTGCGGACATCTCCCTTTTCTCCTTCGCCGAGGATGCGGCGCGCGCCGCCGCCGCCTTTCTGGAGGAGATGAAAAACACCCGCCGCGCCAGCCCCCACACCCTGGAGGCCTACGGGCGCGATCTGCGCCAGTTCGGCGCATTCGTGAAGGAATACATGGGAGCACCGGCCTCGCTGGCGGCTCTGGCGGCGCTCAGGCCGGTGGATTTTCGCGCCTGGATGGCCGAACGCAGGAAACGCGGCGATGGCTCGCGCACCATCGCCCGCAAGCTCTCGGCGGTGCGCGCCTTCTATCTGTGGCTGGAGCGCAACCGGGGCATCGCCAACCCGGCGCTGTCGGTGGTGCGCGGCCCGCGCCTGCCGCGCGCGTTGCCCCATCCACTGGACGAAAAGGCGGCGAAAGAGGCGCTCACCATGGCCGGGCACAAGGATGACGGCCGTCCCGCCTGGGTGGCGGCGCGCGATGTGGCCGTGCTGGCCTTGCTCTATGGCTGCGGCCTGCGCATTTCCGAGGCCCTGGGGCTGACGCTGGACGATGTGCTGCCGCTGGTCAAGGGCCGCGCCGATGTCCTGGCCATCACCGGCAAGGGCGGCAAGACGCGCATGGTGCCGCTGCTGGCCAGCGTCATCGCCGCCCTGCGCGAGTATCTGGCCTTGTGCCCCTTCGAGCTGAAGGGGGCGGATGCGCTGTTTCGCGGCCTGCGCGGCGGGCCGCTTTCACCGCGCATCATCCAGCTGCTCACCGCCCGGCTGCGCGGCGCGCTGGGTTTGCCGCAAAGCGCCACGCCGCACGCCCTGCGCCATTCCTTCGCCTCGCATCTTCTGGCCGCCGGGGCCGATCTGCGCGCCATCCAGGAGCTGCTGGGCCATGCATCCTTGTCCACCACCCAGATCTACACCCAGGTGGACACCGCCACCATCATGGCCCAATACCGCAAGGCCCACCCCAGAGCCTGTTGACCTTGACCGAATTGCACCGGCGCTGGCGTGAATGGCTTCCATCGTGATGAATTTGACCATGACAATCATCCGGCCGGAAAGGAAAATTCGCGCGCCGAGGGATATTTTCGCCACGCCCGGGCGGCATATTACACATCATGGAGCTCGGGAACGCGAAGGGCTTCGAAGGCGTCGGAACCATCAAGGCATCTTGCACAATCGGGAAAACTTTCGTGCTCTTCGGCTTCTGCCAGGGGAATGAAGGCTTTGCGCTAAAACCCTGCGCGATCCTTGCTCTCACATATAACCATTCAGTCAAAAAAATCAACCGAACAGGCTATACATGCTGCCCGTTTTGGCTATAATCGGGCTGTCCGGACACCGGCTCCGCCGCGCCCTGGCAGAGACGATCCGGCACTGGGCCGCCGTGCAGGATCCACCATGAGCAAGAGAGGATCGCCATGTCCAAAAATTCCGATTATTTCGTGCCCTGGCTGAAGGACGCTTACAGCTACAACATCGATGTTCTGGACATGGCCTGGGCCAATCCGGATGTCGCCAGGCTGATGCTGAACGAAAACCCGATCCCGCCGTCGCAGAAGATCATCGACGCGGTGACGGAGGTCTGCGAGAAGGGCAACTACTATCCGGACCGGTGGTGGAACCTGCGCGAGAAGATCGGCAAGGCCTATGGCTTCGGGGCGAAGAATGTCTTTCTCGCCAATGGCTCGTCGGAAAACATCGACAACATGATGCGCGTTTTCCTGCGGCCCGGGGACGAGGTGATCCTGGCCACGCCGACCTTCACCCTCTTCAGGGTGCGCGCCAGCATCTGCGGCGGCAAGGTGGTGGAAGTGCCCTTGCGCGAATCCGATCTGCAATATGACGTGGATGCCATGCTGGCGGCCATCACCGAGAAGACCAAGCTGATCGTCGTCGTCAATCCCAACAATCCCACCGGCATTTTCATCGACGACGACGACTTGCGCCGCATCCTGAAGACCGGCATTCCCACCTGCATCGACGAGGCCTATCTGGCCTATCATCCGGAGGTGCCCTCCAAGGTGCCGCTGGTCAAGGAATATCCCAACGCCTTTACCTCCCATACCCTCTCCAAGGCCCATGGCATCGCCGGGATGCGCTTCGGCTACCTGATCGCCCAGGAGGACATCATCGAGGCCTTCGAGCAGGTGGGCCTGCCGTGGAACCTGAGCCTGATGAACCTGGCGGCGGGCGAGGCCGCCCTTGAGGACACCGACCATCTGGCGCGCAAGGTAAAACACAACAACGACTGGATGAAGCGCTATTACAAGGCCTTCAAGGACATGGGGCTGAAGCCCTTCGAGCCCCATGGCAATTACATGCTGGTGGATGCCAACGACTTCGGTCTGACCTCGCAGGAGATCTATGACAAGGCGATGGAGGACAAGGTGGCGGTCAAGATCATCGAGCCCATTCACGGCAAGGCGGGCTATTTCCGCATCACGCCCGGCACCGATGAGGAAAACGAGCGCTGCCTGAAGACCATGCGCCGGATCTTCGTGGACGAGGCCACCTTGCGCAACTCCCGGCCGCCCAACAGGCTCGCCTGACGGGAGCAATGATCAAAGCGGCCTTTCCCGGCGTTTTCGCATGGCTCCGGGGAAGGCCTTTCTCCATGGGCGGAAGCTCTTGCGCAGGATGCGAGGGAACATGGCATGACCAAAGGCGCGATCAGCTTTTTCGATCTGGATCACACCCTCATCGGCACCGATTGCGAATGGGCCTGGGTGAACATGCTGGTTGACAAGGGGCTGGCGCCGCATAGCCATCGCGCCAGGCAGGATGAGTATATGCGGCTGCATGCCATGGGACGCACCCCGGTGAAGGAATATGTGGCCTTCCTGATGGAGAATTTCACCGGCCAGGCGGTGGAGGAGATGGCGCGGCTGGCGCGCGAGAACTTCGAGACCCGCATCCGCGACAAGGTCTTTCCGGAAGCGCTGGAAAAAATCCGGGACATTTCGCGCAACGGCGGCCGGCCGGTTCTTCTGTCTGGCTCCTTCCGTCCGATCGTGGCTCCGGTGGCGGAGCATCTGGGCATGGCAGAAATCGTCTGCACGGAGCTGGAGGTGGCCGATGGCAGATATACCGGTGAACTGGCCAGCACCTTCTGCATCCGCGAGGGCAAGCTCGAACGGGCGCAGGAGTATTGCGCCGCCCATGGCAGCGATCTGAAGACGGCGGAGTTTTATGGCGACAGCCTCTCCGACGTGGCCATGTTCCGCAAGGTGGGGCGGGCCAATGCCGTCAACCCCGGCCCGGAGCTGGAAAAGTTGGCGCTGGAGAATGGCTGGCGCATCCTCCGCTGGGAATTGGCCTGAAAAAGCGCGCCGGGAATGCCCTGTCCGGTCACTTCATGACGGTTTGAACATTTTGCAAGACGGTGGCGAAAATGCCACTGGTGGTGCTGGTGAGTTTCGGGAACGCCACGACGACCGCGATGCCCACGGTCGTTGCTATCAGGCCGTATTCAATGACGGTGGTCCCTTTTTCACAGGACCAAAATCCCCTTATGTCCCTTGTTATCCGTTTCCGCATGCGGTCAGATCCTGTTGATTGCCCGATGTTCCCCAACGCCACTTTTCAAGCATGGGCATGTTAGGCGGCAAATCTTAAGGTTTGCTGAGCAAAGGGCCTTTCCAGTGCGTTAATGCCACAGCGTCAATCAGCCGATATTGGCCAGGAAGGGGAAGGCCTCCAGAAGCCAGGAGGAGACCGTCTGCATGGTGCCGGTCAGGAACATGATGCCGGTGAGCACCAGGAAGGCGCCCATGATCTTTTCCACC
>JALSNA010000081.1 GCA_026987255.1 Hyphomicrobiales bacterium
CCTGCGAGGCGGACGAGGACATTCTTTTCGATACCCCCATGGAAGAGCGCTATGAAAAGGCCCTGGCGCGCCTCGGCATAGGCCTGGGCAATTTCTCCCCCGGCGCCGGGCATGCCTGACCCTAGGGCGTAGACCCATAAACCCCGCGCCGCCAGCGTGAATATCGCGAAATATCAGTGGGGCATCTCCATCAACAGTCTTAAGACCATCCTCATCCCCTGCCAACCACCCGTAGTGTCCCATAATTGGGGTGGTTGGCAGGGGATGAGGATGGACGCGCAAGCGTTTTTAGAGACTCCCAGTGGCTTGCGACGCGCCGTCAATAGTGGTTCTATTGGCAAGCGGCGGGGGCCGCTGGGATGAAGCGATATCCACGCCCTTCGGGTTAGCCGGATTTTTTGTCCTGGCAGTGTTGCAACCCCTTGAAATAGCCCCGCTATTCCTGCGGGGCTGCGCCTTGCCAGAACAAAAATCCGGCTAACTGGCGGCGCGGGGTTTATGGGTCTACGCCCTAAATTGCGTTGAGGTGGTTGCCATGCGGCGAAATTTCCCCATATTGCAAGCCAGTTGCAATTGGTGATGACTCAAAGGGGGCATGGATGCCGTTAGGGGCCGTTCGCACATTCATTCGTCACGAGGCTTTTTCGGGCATTTTGCTCTTTGCCGCCGCCATTTTGGCGCTGGCGCTGGACAATTCCGCCTTCAGCTGGCTTTACGACGCCATTCTGGAAACCCCGGTGACGCTGCGCATCGGGGCACTGGCGCTCGACAAGCCGCTTTTGCTGTGGATCAACGATGGCCTGATGGCCATCTTCTTCCTGCTCGCCGGGCTGGAGATCAAGCGCGAGGTGCTGCAAGGCCAGCTCTCCTCCCGCGCCCAGATGATCCTGCCCGCCCTGGGCGCCTTGGGCGGCATCGTCGTGCCGGCGGCCATCTATGCCGCCTTCAATGCCTCCGATCCGGTGCTGGCGCGCGGCTGGGCCATTCCGGCAGCCACCGACATCGCCTTTGCCCTGGGCGTCCTGGCGCTGCTTGGCCGGCATGTGCCGCCCTCGTTGAAGCTCTTCTTGCTCGCCCTGGCCATTCTCGATGACCTGGGCGCCATTCTCATCATCGCCTTCTTCTATACCTCGGAGCTCTCCGCCGGGCCGCTGATCATGGCGGCGCTGGCCATTTGCGGCCTGGCCATCCTCAACTGGCGCGGCGTGACCCGCCTTGCGCCCTATATTCTTCTCGGCGTGGTCTTGTGGGCCTCGGTGCTGAAATCGGGCATCCATGCCACCCTGGCCGGGGTGGTGCTGGCCATGTTCATTCCCATGAGGGGCAGGAGCAAGGAGGATGACAGCCCGCTTCTGCATCTTGAGCATGCCCTGCACCCTTACGTGGCCTATGGCATCATGCCCATCTTCGCCTTCGCCAACGCCGGAGTGAGCCTGGCCGGAGTGAACCTGGAAACCCTCACCCGGCCGCTGCCCCTGGCCATAGCCACGGCGCTGTTCATCGGCAAGCAGATCGGCGTGTTCGGCGCCGTGTGGCTGACCATCAAGGCCGGGCTGGCGCGGCGGCCCGAAGGGGCCGGCTGGGTGCATATCTACGGGCTTTCCCTGCTGGCCGGCATCGGTTTCACCATGAGTCTGTTCATCGGCATGCTGTCCTTCTCCGATCCGCAACACGCCGCCGGGGTGCGCATCGGCGTCATGACCGGCTCGCTGTTGTCGGCCATTGTGGGATATGCCGTCTTGCGGCTTGCATCGGTGGCCAAAACAGGCCATAGGCAGCCGCAATGATGACCGCATTGGAGATTCTGGCCGGGCTGGCCCTGCTGCTGGCCGGCGGCGAGGCCATGGTGCGCGGCGCCGTGGCCCTGGGCCGCTGGCTGGGCCTGTCGCCGCTGGTGGTGGGCATACTGATCGTCGGCGTGGCCACCTCCATGCCGGAGATGGTGGTCTCCGTCGAGGCGGTCTTGAAGGGCCATCCTTCCATCGCCATCGGCAACATCCTGGGCTCGAACACCGCCAACATCCTGCTGGTGCTGGGCCTGACCGGGCTGGTCAAGCCGCTGCACAGGCAAAGGCGCGCCCTTGTGCCCGATGGTATCTTGCTTGCCGGATCGGCCATTCTCTTCGGCCTTCTGGGAATGAGCGGAGTAATCACCTTCGTGGAGGGGCTTGTCATGTTCGCCGCCCTGGCCGGGGTCATGGCCTGGGAGTTCACCCGCACCCGGCGCGAGACAAAACTGGCCCGCGAGCTGGAAGAGGAGCTGGCCGAAGAGGTTCCGCCCCATCCCTGGCTGGATCATCCGGCGGTGGCCTTCGCCCTGGTGATCACCGGTCTGGCCATGCTGGTCTACGGCGGCGATCTGTTCCTGGCCGGGGCCACCGCCGTGGCCGATCATTTCGGCGTCTCCAAGGGGGTCATCGGCCTGACCCTCATTGCCCTGGGCACCTCCGCGCCGGAGCTGGCCAGCTCCCTGGTGGCGGCCCGGCACGGCCATTCCGACGTGGCCTATGGCAATATCGTCGGCAGCAATGTCATCAATATCCTGGGGGTGGGCGGCGCGGCGGCCATGACCGGGCCGCTCGTCTTTCCGCCCATCATGTCCAGCTTCGATGCGCCCCTGATGATTGCCGCCACCTTGCTGATGATCGCCTTCTTCACTTCGAAAAAGGGGCTCACGCGCCCGCGCGCCGCCGTCATGGCGGCCTGTTATTTCGGCTATATCGGTCTGCGCGCCCTGGTTCTCAACGGATGAAAAAAGCCCCCTGCCGGTGAAGGCAGGGGGGATAAGGTGCACTGGACGTTTCTTTTCGAGGGAGAGTCCTTATCGCCACCAGGCCAGGCGTGGCCCGCAGGCCAGGCGCGCCGCCCTTGCCCGCGCGGTGGCCTTGGCGCGGGCCACGGCCGGCCCTCCGGCGCTGCGAATGAGGGCAAAGTGCAAGGCGCGCACCTGTTTCCACAGCCGCAGGCTCTGCGCATAGGGCAGCCGCTTGCAGCGCAGATCGCGATAATAGGCCGTCGTCAAGGACACATAACGGGCCAGGCCGCCATCGTCTTGCACTTGTCTCGTTGCTCCGCGCCGCTTTGGGCTTATCCGCGCAATCAGCTGATATTTTCCGGCTTTTCCGCTTCTCGAAATGCGCACCGAATGGCTGGCTTCCTCTTTTCGGCGCGCGCTCTTGCGGGCAGCTTTCCTGCGCTGGTTCTGCACTGCTCTTGCCGCGCGCGCCTGGCGCATGGCCTGCCGCGCCGCATCCAGGGCGGCCAGCACGAGATCCTTGCTGTCGGCCCCGCAGGCGCTGGCAAGTCCGGCCTTTTGACCCGTGCCGACAGCTGTCTTGGCGGCCTGCGCCCCCTGACGCGAGGCGGTGACGATCTCCGCCTTGGCCACGTAACCGGAAAGCTCCGCATGCACCGGGGCGGCAAGATAATGGCATTTGCCATCCACCGCCCTGGCCTGCGCCAGGATGCGCAAGGCCTCCGCCGGCGTCATGGCCTGTGCCGTGCCGGCCCCTGCCCCGGCAAGCAGCACGCCCGCCGCGGCCAGGGGAAGAATGAGCGGAAAACGAAGGATATAACGCATGTCGCGACCCCCACTGAAATACTCTGAACTGACTGCCAGGGAGTATGCCAGCGGGATGCTTAACGGCCGGTCAAGGCAAAGACCTTGATGAAAGAATGGTTAATGAAATCCTGACAATTTTTGCCTTTTCCCTTTCAAACCCCGGCGATGTCGCCTCGCAGAAAGGCCCGCCCCTCGGCTGTCGCCGGTGCGGAGAAAAAGACCTGCGCCGGCGAATCTTCCAGAATGCGGCCGCGGTGAATGAACAGGACATGATCGGCCAGCCGCCGCGCCTGGGCAATGTCATGGGTGGAAAAGAACACCGTCGTCGTCACATCGTGAAAGGCATTGATGATCGCCTCCACCTCGCGCGTCGCGGCCGGATCGAGCGATGCCGTCGGCTCATCCAGGAACAGGATGGAGGGCCGCAGGATCCAGGCCCGCGCCAGCGCCAGTTTCTGCTGCTCGCCGCCGGAAAGCACCCGCGCCGGATGCTCCGCCAGATGCAGAAGGCCGCACCGGTCCAGAACCCGGCTGACCCGCTCGTTCAGGTCATGGCCGCGAAAGCCGCGATTCTTGACGATATGCACCAGGTTGTCACGCACCGAGCGGCGCAGCAACACCGGCTTTTGGAACACCATGGCCTGCGACAGGGCCGCCTTGCGCGGATCGCCCCCTTGCGGCCCTTCCCAGACGATCTCGCCTCTTGTTGGCTTGATGAGGCCATGGCACAGGCGCAAGGTCAGGCTCTTTCCCGCCCCGTTGTAACCCAGAATGGCGGTGCGCCGCCCCGGCTCCAGGCGAAAGTCCAGCTCGTGCAGCAAGGTGGCGTTGCCCGCCACATAGGAGGCGCCGCGCACCGACAGGGGCAGGATCACGTTGCGCTGCCGGTGCTTGCGGTCTGCCTGCCCCGGCCCCTTTGCGGCCTCTTGCGCCCGCCTCGCCGCCGATGGAAACCGAATGATGCCCAAGGGGCCCTCCCTGACCTTGCCTTTCGCCCTGCGCCATTATGGCCGCTTTCCATATCCCATGCAGCCATGATTGCCCAATAGGCCGCTCAAGGCTTGCCTGCTCCTGCGCTCACGCCATCCGGTGCGGGCGGTTTCGCAGCATGGTCTTCCTCCACCTCGATAACATCCTTCAGCCGCTTGAGGAAATAGCTGCCGCTGCTTTCCGACAATCCATATTCCCATCCCGCGGTGGTCTTTTCGATTCTTTCCGCCAGGGCCTTGTCCTTGCCCGCCTTGATCACCTTGACGG
>JALSNA010000082.1 GCA_026987255.1 Hyphomicrobiales bacterium
GGCGCTTGAGGTATTTGCCGGTCCAGCTTTCATCGCAGGCGGCGACCTCTTCCGGGGTGCCGGTGATGACGACCTCACCGCCGCCGTCGCCGCCTTCGGGGCCTAGGTCTATGATCCAGTCGGCGGTCTTGATGACGTCGAGGTTGTGTTCGATGACCACCACGGTGTTGCCCTGGTCCACCAGCTCGTGGAGCACATCGAGGAGCTTCTTCACGTCGTGGAAGTGCAGGCCGGTGGTCGGCTCGTCGAGGATATACAGGGTGCGGCCCGTGGCGCGCTTGGCCAGTTCCTTGGCCAGCTTCACGCGCTGGGCCTCGCCGCCAGACAGGGTGGTGGCCGGCTGGCCGACCTTGACATAGCCCAGGCCCACCCTTTCCAGCATGCGCAGCTTGTCGCGCACCGCGGGCACGGCGGAGAAGAAGTCCGCCGCCTCGGAGACGGTCATGTCCAGCACATCGGCGATGGTCTTGCCCTTGAAGGTGATTTGCAGCGTTTCGCGGTTGTAGCGCTTGCCGCCGCATTGCTCGCAGGTGACATAGACATCGGGCAGAAAGTGCATCTCGATCTTGATGACGCCATCGCCCTTGCAGGCCTCGCAGCGGCCGCCCTTGACGTTGAAGGAAAAGCGCCCCGGCCCATAGCCGCGCGCCCTGGCCTCGGGCAATCCGGCGAACCATTCGCGGATGGGGGTGAAGGCGCCGGTATAGGTGGCCGGGTTGGAGCGCGGGGTGCGGCCGATGGGGGACTGGTCTATGTCGATGATCTTGTCCAGCAGCTCCAGGCCGCGCAGATCCTTGTGCGGGGCCGGGTTGGCGCGCGCCTTCATCAGCTTGCGCGCCGCCGCCGCATAGAGGGTGTCCACCGTCAGGGTCGATTTGCCAGAGCCCGACACGCCGGTGACGCAGGTGAAAAGCCCGAGCGGAAAGTCCACCGTGACATCGCGCAGGTTGTTGCCGCGCGCGCCGATGAGGCGCAGCTTGCGGCCCCTTTTGGGCTTGCGCCGCGCGGGTGGCAGCGGCACCATGAGCTCGCCGGTCAGATATTTGCCGGTCAGCGAATCGCGGCTGGCCATGATCTCTTGCGGCGTGCCTTCGGCGACGATCTCGCCGCCATGAACACCAGCGCCGGGGCCTATGTCGAGCACATGATCGGCGGTGCGGATGGCGTCTTCGTCATGCTCCACGACGATGACCGTGTTGCCCAGATCGCGCAGCCGGGTGAGGGTCTCCAGCAGGCGGGCGTTGTCGCGCTGGTGCAGGCCGATGCTGGGCTCGTCGAGCACGTAGAGCACGCCGGTCAGCCCCGAACCGATCTGGCTGGCGAGGCGGATGCGCTGGCTCTCGCCGCCCGACAGGGTGCCGGACTTGCGGTCCAGGGTGAGGTATTCCAGCCCCACGTCGAGCAAGAAGCGCAGCCGGTCGCGGATTTCCTTCAGGATGCGCGCGGCGATCTCGCGCTGCGCCGGGCTGAGGCTTTCTTCAACCTCCGTGAACCACTCCAGGGCCGCCTTGATGGACAGCCGCGAGATTTCGCCGATGTGCCTGCCGGCGATCTTCACCGCCAGCGCCTGGGGCTTGAGGCGGTAGCCCTCGCAGGCCTCGCAGGCGTGGTCGGACTGGTAGCGGGAGAGCTCCTCGCGCACCCAGTTGGATTCGGTTTCCTTCCAGCGCCGCGCGATATTGGTGATGACGCCCTCGAAGGGCTTGGTGGTGCGAAACTTCTTCACCCCGTCATCATAGACGAAGGTGATCTTCTCACTCCCGGAGCCGAAGAGAATGACCTTGCGCACCTGCTGCGGCAGCTCCTTCCACGGGGTGCTGAAGGAGACGCCGTAATGGCGGCAGATGGCCTTCAGGGCCTGGGCGTAATAGGGCGAGCTGGCCCCGGTGCGTGCCCATGGCGCTATGGCCCCGTCGCGCAAACTGAGGGTTTCATCGGGCACCACCAGAGCGGGCTCGAAGGTCAGCTGCGTGCCCAGCCCGTCGCAGGCCGGGCAGGCCCCGAAGGGGTTGTTGAAGGAAAACAGCCTGGGCTCGATCTCGTCGATGGTGAAGCCGGAGACCGGGCAGGCGAAGCGCTCGGAGAAGATGATGCGTTCCGGATCGCCCTTTTCGTCCTTCTCGTCGGCGAACTCGGCGATGGCCAGCCCATCGGCCAGCTTCAGCGCCGTCTCCAGCGAATCGGCCAGCCTGGGCCCCAGATCGGGGCGGATCACCAGCCGGTCCACCACCACCTCGATGTCATGCTTGAACTTCTTGTCCAGTGTGGGCGGCTCCTCAAGGTGATGAAAGGCGCCATCCACCTTCACCCGCTGGAAGCCGGCGCGCAGCAGCTCGGCGAACTCCTTGCGGTATTCGCCCTTGCGGCCGCGCACGATGGGGGCCAGCAGGTAAAGGCGCGTGCCCTCGTCAAGCTCGAGCAGCCGGTCCACCATCTGGGTCACCGTCTGGCTCTCGATGGGCAGCCCCGTGGCCGGGGAATAGGGCACGCCGACGCGGGCCCACAGCAGGCGCATGTAATCGTGGATTTCGGTCACCGTGCCCACCGTGGAGCGCGGATTGCGGCTGGTGGTCTTCTGCTCGATGGAGATGGCCGGGGAGAGGCCCTCGATGGCGTCCACGTCCGGCTTGGCCATCATCTCCAGGAACTGCCGCGCATAGGCCGACAGGCTCTCCACATAGCGCCTTTGCCCTTCCGAATAGATGGTGTCGAAAGCCAATGACGACTTGCCGGAACCGGACAGGCCGGTAAAGACGATGAGCTTCTCGCGCGGCAGCTCCACCGAGACGTTTTTCAGATTGTGCTCGCGCGCCCCGCGCACGATAATGGTTTTTCTTGGATCGGGCATGGAAGTCTGATAGACCAAAAGGCGAACATTTGCCAGCAAGATATATATGCCGCAATGCGGCCACACAAGGGATTCAATGAAGCGCCCATGAAAACAATCATCAAGCCTCTCATCATGGCCCTTCTGGGGCTGTCTTTTCTCATCGCGGGAGAGACCGCTCCCGCCTGGGCCAAACGGCAGGTTCCGCACAGCTCCGGCGAGGTCATGCTGTCCTTTGCGCCGGTGGTGAAGAAGGCCCGCCCGGCGGTGGTCAATGTCTATGCCAAGAAGGTCATCCGCTCGGCGCGGCGCGCCCCCTTGCTCTTCGACGATCCCTTCTTCCGCCGTTTCTTTGGCGACGATCTGTTTCTCGGCCGGCCGCGCGCGCGGGTGCGCAACTCCCTGGGGTCGGGCGTGCTGATCTCCTCTTCCGGCTTCATCATCACCAACAACCACGTGATCAACGATGCCGACGACATCCGGGTGGTGCTCTCCGACAGGCGCGAGTTCAAGGCGCGTCTCGTGGTGCGCGACGAGCGCACCGATCTGGCGCTGCTCAAGATCAAGGCGGATGGCCCCTTGCCCTTCCTGCAGATCGCCGATTCGGACAGGCTGGAAGTGGGCGACATCGTGCTGGCCATAGGCAATCCCTTCGGCGTCGGCCAGACGGTGACCCAGGGCATCGTCTCGGCGGTGGCGCGCACCGGGGTGGGAAAATCCAACTACCAGTTCTTCATCCAGACCGACGCGGCCATCAATCCGGGCAATTCCGGCGGCGCCCTGGTGGACATGCGCGGCCGCCTGGTGGGCATCAACACCATGATCTTCTCGCGCTCCGGCGGCTCCAACGGCATCGGGTTCGCCATCCCCTCCAACATGGTCAAGACCTTGATCGTCAATGCCCGCGAGGGCGGGCGCATCGTGCGCCCCTGGGCCGGGGTCTACCTACAGCCGGTGACGCCGGACATCGCCGCCTCCCTGGGCATGAAGCGCCCGGCCGGGGCGCTGGTGGTCAAGCTGCACAAGCTCAGCCCGCTGAAAAGGGCCGGGCTGAAGCGCGGTGACGTCATCGTGGCCATCGACGGCCATGCCATCGGCGATGTGCGCGAGTTCGGCTATCGCTTCACCGGCCAGCCGGTGGGCCGCACGGCCACCTTGACCATCATGCGCAATGACCGCAAGCTGGCCATCAGGGCGCCGCGCAAGGCGCCGCCGGAAATCCCGCCGCGCAACGAGGTGGTGATTTCCGGGCGCAATCTGTTCACCGGCCTGAAGGTGGCCAATCTCAACCCGGCGGTGATCGACGAGCTGGGCATGCGCGATCCGGCCCGCGCCGGGGTGGTCATTGTCAAGGTCCTGGGAGGCCCCGCGGCGCGCGCCGGCTTCCGGCCGCGCGACATCATCCTGGAGGTCAATGGCGACAAGATCGTATCGGTGCGCCAGCTCAAGCGCCTGGTTGCTTCCGGCGAGCGCATCTGGGAGGTGGCCATAGACCGCCGCGGACGCACCCTGCGCCTGCAAAGGTGATGTGCCATGAGCGGCCTTTTCGACGCCCCATCGGCCGATGCGCCGCGCCCCCTGGCCGATGTCCTGCGCCCGCGCAGCCTCGATGAAGTGGCCGGGCAGGGGCACTTGACCGGCGAGGGCGGGGCGCTGGCGCGCATGGTGGCCACAGGGCGGCTTGCCTCGCTCATCCTGTGGGGCCCGCCGGGCACCGGCAAGACCACCATCGCAAGAGTGCTGCATGAAGAGCTGCGCCGCCGCGCAACGGCTGCGCCCGGCAGCCCGGAACAGGCCGCGGGGCAGGCCGGCCCGGGGCGGGGGATGCATTTCGAGCAGATCTCGGCCATCTTCTCCGGGGTCGCCGATCTGAAGAAGGTCTTTGCCGCGGCGCGCGAAAGGCGCGCAGCGGGGCAGGGGACTCTTCTTTTCGTCGACGAGATTCACCGCTTCAACCGCGCCCAGCTCGACAGCTTCCTGCCGGTGGTGGA
>JALSNA010000083.1 GCA_026987255.1 Hyphomicrobiales bacterium
CGGGGCGGGCTGCTCCATCGCAGCTTGCGGCTCAGGGCCGGGCGCAGCGGGCATGTCCGGCGCATCCGGCTGAGGGGCCGGGAAGCCGCCCTCTTCCTGTGCCTGCGGCATGTCCGGCATTTCGGCCATAGGGGCGGGTTGCTCCACCGCAGCTTGCGGCTCAGGGGCGGGCGCAGCGGGCATGTCCGGCGCATCCGGCGGGAGGGCCGAAGCCGCCTGGGGCGGTTCTGTCATCCGCGGCGCAACGGTTTGAGGTTCAGGCGCTTGCCGGGTTGCTTCTGGCACCGGGATCAATGTGCCCGGCGGGTCTGTTTCGCGGCGGCCAAAGATGAACTTCCGCGCCGCGGAACGCCCTTTCGCTCCGGCAAAACGCGGTGTTCCCGGTTGTGCCGGAGTCGGGCTCGCAGGCCAGGAAGAAGGAGTGCCTTTGTCCGTCACGGGGATATGAAACCACTAGTGCGTTGCGCCGGAATGACCATGCCTGCGGTTGAACGATCCGCACAGGCAGTTCGCCTCACTGGTAGCATTCCCTGGTGAACAAGTCTTTAATGCGCCGCTTTCCCGGCGGCTCTGGCCACGGGCCGCAATGGCGTCTATGGTGGCCCCATGACGAAGAGAAAAAACCTCACCGGCGAGCAATACCGCATCACGCAGCTTTGCGGCACGGAGGCGCCCTTTTCGCATCCCTACAACGCCAACAAGGCGGCGGGAACCTATCATTGCGTCTGTTGCTCAGCCCCCCTGTTCACCTCCGCGGCGAAGTATGATTCGGGCTCCGGCTGGCCGAGCTTCTTTCAGCCGGTCTCGGGGGAGGCCATCCGCGAGCTGGAGGACCACTCCCTGGCGGTGCCGCGCATCGAGGTGCGCTGCGCGGCCTGCAATGCCCATCTGGGCCATGTCTTTCCCGATGGGCCGCCCCCAACGGGACTGCGCTTCTGCATCAATGGCGCGGCCCTGGACTTTCGCCCCGCTGACCATGACGAGACGGACCGATGACCAGACCCCTTCCCCCCAGGGCCGAAAAGCGGCCGGTGAAAAGCGTCCACCACGGCATGGAGCACATCGACGACTATGCCTGGCTGCGCGCCGACAACTGGCAGGAGGTGATGAAGAATCCGGCCGCCCTGCCCGGGGACATCCGCGCCTATATCGAGGCGGAGAACGCCTATCAGGAAGCCATGATGGCCGCGACGGAAGGGCTGCAAGAGGAGCTCTTTGCCGAGATGAAGGGGCGCATCAAGCCCGATGACAGCTCGGTGCCCGATCCCGATGGCCCCTATGCCTATGCGGTGCGCTATGAAAAGGGCGCGCAGCATCCGCGCATCGTGCGCCAGCCGCGCGAGGGCGGGCCAGAAGAGGTGCTGCTCGATGCCGACGCCGAGGCCAGGGCGCATGACTTCTTCCGTCTCGGCGCGGCCGAGCACAGCCCCGGCCATGACAAGCTGGCCTGGTCGGCCGATCTGCGCGGCTCGGAATACTACGATCTGCACATCCGCGACCTGGCCAGCGGCAAGGACGAAAAGACGGTGATCCATGACACCTCCGGGGCGGTGGTCTGGTCGGCTGACGGCCGGCATCTGTTCTATGTGCGCATGGACGAGAACCACCGCCCCTCGAAGGTCTTCCGCCATGCCCTGGGGAGCGATGCGCAAGACGACGTGCTGGTCTACGCGGAAGCCGATGCGGGCTTTTTCGTCTCCATCGGCCAGACCCATTCGCGCCGCTTCATCGTCATCGATGCCCATGACCATGAAACCTCGGAAGCGCGCCTTATCCCCTCCGATGATCCCAAGGCCGCACCCATCCTGGTGGCGGAGCGCGAAACAGGGGTGGAATACGAGGTGGAGGAGGCCTTCGGCACCTTGTACATCCGCACCAACGCCGATGGCGCGGAGGATTTCAAGATCGTCATGACGGCGGTGGAGACACCGGGGCGCGAGCACTGGCGCGACATGATCGGCCACCGTCAGGGGCGGCTGATCCTCTCCCATGTGCTCCATGCCGGACACATGGCGCGGCTGGAGCGCGAGAACGGCCTGCCCTCCATCGTCATCACCGATCTGCGCTCGGGCCGCGAGCATGACATCTCCTTTGCCGAGGAGGCCTATTCGCTGGGATTGCAGCCGGGATACGAGTTCGATACCTCAACCTTGCGCTTCACCTATTCCTCCATGACCACCCCGGCGCGCACCTATGACTATGACATGATCAGCCGCGAGCGCACCTTGCGCAAGGAGCAGGAGGTGCCTTCCGGCCACGATCCGCAAGATTACGTCACCCGCCGCATCGAGGCCCCGGCCCATGACGGCGAGAAGATCCCCATCACCCTGCTGTGGCGCAAGGACACGCCGCTGGATGGCTCCGCGCCGCTGTGGCTTTATGGCTACGGGGCCTATGGGATCACCATGCCGGCGGCCTTTTCCACCGCGCGGCTGTCGCTGGTGGACCGCGGCATGATCTACGCCATCGCCCACGTGCGCGGCGGCAAGGAAAAGGGCTACCGCTGGTACCGGCTGGGGCGGCGCGAGCACAAGATCAACACCTTCCGCGATTTTCTCTCCGTGGCAGCGCATCTGGCCGAGGAGGGCTATACGCAGGAAGGCCGCATCATCGCCCAGGGCGGCTCGGCGGGAGGGATGCTCATGGGGGCGGTGGCCAACATGGAGCCGGAGCTGTTTGCCGCCATCATCGCCGAGGTGCCCTTCGTCGATGTGCTCAACACCATGCTCGACGCCTCCTTGCCGCTCACCCCGCCGGAATGGCCCGAATGGGGCAACCCCATAAGGAGCAAGGCGGACTATCTCAACATCGCCAGCTACAGCCCCTATGACAACGTGCGGGAACGCCACTATCCGGCCATCCTGGCCATCGCCGGGCTGACCGATCCGCGCGTCACCTACTGGGAGCCGGCCAAATGGGTGGCCAGGCTGCGCGAGCTGAAGCAGGACAACAACCCGCTGCTTTTGAAAACCCACATGGGCGCAGGCCACGCCGGCCTGCCCGGGCGCTATGCCCACCTGAAGGATGTCGCCCTGGCATACGCCTTCGGCCTGAAAATCGCCTCGGGCGGACTGGAGTGAGAAGAAGGGTCTTCGCGCCCAATATCTCCCCTTGCCAGCGGCGGGTTTTCGCGGCACATTCCGGGCAGATTTTCGGCCTCATGCAAGCAGGGGGATGAACCATGCGTGATCAGGATGCTCCCATGGAGCGGATTTTCATTGGCGCGTCGCATACCGAATCGGGCCATCCGGACAAGCAGTGGCTGAACCTGCCCTATGCCAACCGCCACGGCCTGATCACCGGCGCCACCGGCACCGGCAAGACGGTCTCCCTGCAAATCCTCGCCGAGGGCTTTTCCGCCGCCGGAGTGCCGGTCTTCGCCGCTGACGTGAAGGGCGATCTGGCGGGGCTTTCACAGGCCGGGGAATCGAAGGATTTCCTGCTCAAGCGGGCAGAGAAGATCGGTTTCGACGATTACGGCTTCGAGGCCTTCCCGGTGATCTTCTGGGACCTTTTCGGCAAGCAGGGCCATCCGGTGCGCACCACCATTTCCGACATGGGCCCGCTCATGCTGTCGCGCCTCATGGGGCTGACCGAGGCCCAGGAGGGGGCGCTCAACATCGCCTTCAAGATCGCCGACGAGGAAGGCCTGCTGCTGCTCGACCTGAAGGACCTGAAAGCGCTGCTGAAGGACCTGGCGGCGCGCGGCAAGGAGCTGACCACCGAATACGGCAACGTGGACAAGCGCACCATCGGCGCCATCCAGCGCCGCCTCATCGTCATCGAGGAACAGGGCGGCGAGGAGTTCTTCGGCGAGCCGGCCCTGGACATCCGCGATCTGATGCGCACCACCCGCGACGGGCGCGGCTACATCAACATCCTGGCCGCCGATACCCTCATGCAATCGCCGCAGCTTTACGCCACCTTCCTGCTGTGGCTGCTCTCGGAGCTCTTCGAGGAGCTGCCGGAGGTGGGCGATCCGGACAAGCCCAAGCTGGTGTTCTTCTTCGACGAGGCGCACCTGCTGTTCGAGGATGCTCCCAAGGGGCTGGTGGACAAGATCAAGCAGGTGGTGAAACTCATCCGCTCCAAGGGGGTGGGCGTCTATTTCGTCACCCAGAACCCGCTGGATGTGCCCGATGGCGTGCTCGCCCAGCTCGGCAACCGCATCCAGCATGCCCTGCGCGCCTATACGCCGCGCGAGCAAAAGGCGGTCAAGGCCGCCGCCAGCACCTTCCGCCAGAATCCGGAGTTCGACACCGAGGAGGCCATCACCCAGCTCGGCGTCGGCGAGGCGCTGGTCTCCACCCTGATGAAAAAGGGCGTGCCCTCCATGGTGCAGCGCACCTTGATCCGCCCGCCCAGCTCGCGCATGGGGCCGATCAGCGAAGAGGAACGCGCCCGCGTCATCCACAACTCGCCCGTCTATGGCCTCTACGAGGAGCCCGAAGACCGCATCAGCGCCTGGGAGAAGCTGAAAAAACGCGCCGAGGAAAAGGCCAGGGCTGAGGAAGAAGCGCGCGCCGAAAGGGAGCGCCAGAAGGAGGAGGCCAGAAAGGCCCGCGCGGCGCGCTCCTCCTCGCGCAGGATGAGCACCACGGAGCGCTTCGTGAAATCCATGGTCGGCTCCATCGGCACCCAGATCGGCCGCGCTGTCATCCGCGGCATCCTGGGCAGCATCCTGCGCCGCTAGGGTCAGGACTCATAAAGAGGGATGGCAGATGCAGGATTTAGGCAAAATCCCAGTGTCTTTTCGTCCGCAGGCAATACCCGAAGGTATTGGCAAGGGCGAAAAGGCTCTGGGATGCAGCATAA
>JALSNA010000084.1 GCA_026987255.1 Hyphomicrobiales bacterium
CGACGGCAAACCCCGCCGCTTCCAGCAGCGCCGTGGCGGCAAAGCCGATGGAGGGGCGCATGGAATCCACCAGGCAGGTGACGAAAAGCGCCACCTCGGGTTTGGGGTGCGTGGTCATGTGCTGTGCTCAGCGCCCCTTGCGGCCCCGCGGGGCGCGCTTCATCAATTCCAGGCGCCGCCGGGCCTCCTTTTCGTGCTTTTCGGCCAGTTCGGCCTCGCGCATGACGCCCTCCATGTAAACCATGTGGCCGCGCGCCTCCCTGGCGGCGCGCTCGGGATCGCCGGACATGACGGCGTCATAGATGCCCTTGTGCTTTTCAAACAGATCCATGCCGCGCGCGCCATACTTGGCCGCCAGTTCGCGGTTGTAGAAGACGCCCTCGGCGAGCATGGAAAAGACCGAGCGCAGCGTCTGGATGAGCATGAGATTGTGCGAGGCCTCGGCGATGGCCATATGCAGGTCGACATCCAGCTTGGCCTCCAGCTCCTGGTCATCGGCGCGCGCGGCATGCTCCATTTCGGTGATGATGCGGGTGAGAATTTCCCTGTCGGTTTCCGTCGCCCGGGTGGCCGCCCAGCGTGCCGCAATGGCCTCCATCTCGCCGCGGTATTCCAGGAAGTCATGGGTGGCGCGCGCATGGCGCGAGAACAGGTCGATCATCGGCTTGGAGAACATCGAGCCCATGATGTCATCGACGAAGGTGCCGCCGCCATGGCGCGCCTTGAGCAGGCCGCGCCTGGTCAGCTCGGCTATGGCCTCGCGGATGGTGGGGCGCGAAACCTCCATGGTCGTGGCCAGGTCGCGCTCGCCGGGCAGGCGGTCGCCGGGGCGCAAGGAGCCCTCCAGGATCAACTCCTCGATCTGGCGCGCCACCTCCGACGAGACCTTGCGCTGGCCGATACGGGAAAAAACCGTCCCTCCCATGTGCTCTCCTCCTGCCCTGCCGTCATGCCCCGGCCCGTTGCAGTCTTAACAACCATTGAAAGAAGTGGTCAAGTTTGATACCCATTGAAGCTGGTCAGGGGGAAAGGCTGGGTCCTTGCCATCCTTGGCCTGTTTGCAAAAGGCATCACTGCCTTTGACTGTTTTGCCCTGCCTGCGGCGGAAAAACAAAACAAATCCGCGGCAACCGGGCGTTTTGATCATGGAGGGAGGCTTTTCAAGCTCATGAAAAAACTGTTTTTGACCGCCGCACTGGGCGCGGCCGTGGCCATGTCCGGGGCAACCGGGGCGCTGGCCGGCAAGGTGCGCCTGAAGATGGAATCCACCTATCCCACCAAGCTGGTTCAGATCGGCACCCTGGGCAAGGTGCTGACAGACAACATCAATGCCATTTCCAATGGCACCGTGCAGGTGAAACTCTATGAGCCCAGCGCCCTGGTTCCGGCCCTGGAGCTGTTCGATGCGGTCAGCTCCGGCGCGGTGGATGCCGCCTGGTCCACCCCCGGCTACTGGCAGGGCAAGGAGCCTGCCCTGGCGCTGTTCGCCTCGGTGCCCTTCGGCCCTTCCGCCGGTGAATACATTGCCTGGATGTGGTATGGCGGCGGCGAGAAGATGATGCAGGACATCTATCACCGTCACGGCCTGCATTCCATCATGTGCGGCGTCATCGCCCCGGAGGCCTCCGGCTGGTTCCGCAAGCCGGTGAAGTCGATCACCGATCTGAAGGGCAAGAAGATGCGCTTCTTCGGCCTTGGCGCCAAGGTGATGCAGAAGCTCGGCGTGGACACCCAGTTGCTGGCGGCGGCCGATATCTATCCGGCCCTGGAGCGCGGCGCCATCGACGCCACCGAGTTCTCCATGCCGGCCATCGATCTCAACCTCGGCTTCTATCAGGTGGCCAAGCACTATTATTTCCCCGGCTGGCATCAGCAGTCCACCCTCTTCGAGATGCTCATCAACAAGAAGAAGTGGGATTCCATGGACGCCCAGCAAAAGGCCGTTTTGCAGACCGCCTGCAAGGCCAACGTGGCCATCGGCCTGGCCGAGGGCGAGGCCATCCAGTTCAAGGCCATGCAGAAGCTGAAGGAAAAGGGCGTGGTCTTCCACAAGTGGAGCCAGGCCGATCTCGACCTGCTGCGCAAGACCTGGGAGGGCGTGGCCGCCGAGGTCGCGGCCAAGAACGCCGATTTCAAGAAGGCCTGGGAGTCCTTGCAGGCCTTCCGCAAGAACTATGCCCTGTGGAAGGAATATGGCTACCTGAAGTAGTCCGCTCCTGACGACCATCTCCGGCGGCGCGCCCTCCTTTGCGCCGCCGGGCTGCTTTTCCTCGTTCCATCTTTCCTCTCCGGGGACAGTCTCATGCGCGCCCTGCTCAAGTTCAGCGCGGCCATCGACCGCCTGCTGGCCTTCATCGCCACCATTGGCATGTGGTTCGGCCCCATCCTCATGGTCATCGTCATGTATGATGTCGGCAGCCGCTATTTCGGCCTGCCCAAGCCCTTCGGGCTCAATTCCACCATGGTGCAGGAGGCCGAATACTGGGCCCACACGGTGCTCTTCGCCCTGGTCATAGGCTATGCCTATATCAGGCAGGCGCATGTGCGCATCGACCTGGTGCGCGACCATCTGCCCATCAAGGTGCGCTACGCCATCGAGATTTTCGGCATTGTCTTCTTCCTGTTCACCTATGTGACCGTGGCGGTGATCTACACGGCGGAGTATGCCCATACCTCCTTTGCCGAACATGAGGTCTCCAGCTCCACGATCGGCCTGACCAACCTGTGGATCCTGAAGAGCTTTTTGCCCATCATGTTCATTCTCATCGGCCTGGCGGGCATCTCGCAGCTCATCAAGGCGACAGCCGGGCTGATGGGCAGGCTGCCAGCGGAAAAAATCGCCGAAACCCTGGGGGGAGACCTGTGATGCCCATCGACCAGCTTCTGCCGCTGCTGATGTTCGCAGCGCTCGGCGTCTTGCTCTTTTCCGGTTATCCGGTGGCCTTCACCCTGGGCGGCATCGGCCTGGGCTTTGCCTTTCTGGCCATGGCCATCGATCCGTTTCTCTTCGACTGGCCGCAGTTCGGGGCCATTCCGTCGCGCATCTACGGGGCCATCGCCAGCAATCTCATATTGACCGCCATTCCGATGTTCATCTTCATGGGCACCATGCTGGAGCGCTCCGGCGTGGCGCGCGATCTGCTCAATTGCCTGCAGGTGCTTTTGCGCCGGGTGCCCGGCGGGCTGGCCCTGGCGGTGACGCTGATGGGCACCATCCTGGCGGCGACCACCGGCATCATCGGCGCCTCGGTGGTGATGATGAGCCTGCTGGCGCTGCCGGTCATGACCCAGCGCGGCTACGATCCGCGCCTGGCCACCGGCACCATCGCCGCCTCCGGCACCTTAGGCATTCTCATCCCGCCCTCCATCATGCTGGTCATCATGGCCGACCTGCTGGGCCGCTCGGTGGGCAATCTCTTCGTCGCCGCGGTCTTCCCCGGCCTCATCCTGGCCGGACTCTATGTGCTCTATATCGTCGTGCGCACCATGACCCGGCCGCAACTGGCCCCGCCGCTGCCCGCCGGCATCGGGCCCGATACGGCCGGCGGTGTGCTGATCATGGTCATCCGCTCCTTCGTGCCGCCGGTGGTGCTCATCGCCCTGGTGCTGGGCTCCATCCTGGCGGGCATAGCGACGCCGACGGAGGCCGCGGCGGTGGGGGCGGCGGGCGCCATTCTGCTGGCCTTCATCAATCTCGTCATCCTGCCGTCGCTGGGGGTGGAGGAGATGGATTTCACCGCCCCGGGCGAGGTGAACCTGGGCGATCGCGTGGAAGGGGCCACCCTGGGCGAGCGGCTGCGCGGCTTCTGGAAGATCGTCGTGGACGTGGTGCACCGTTCGGCCCTGACCAACGCCATGCTGTTCGGCATTTTTGTCGGCGCGACGCTGTTTTCCTATGTCTTCCGCTCATTGGGGGGCGATGATGTGGTGGTCAACCTGGTGGAATCCTTCGGCCTGGGCTCCTGGGGGCTCTTGTTCCTGCTCATGGGGATCGTCTTCTTCCTCGGTTTCTTCTTCGACTGGATCGAGATCACCCTCATCGTGCTGCCGGTCTTTTCGCCGATCATCGAACTGATGGACTTTGGCCAGCACGTGGCCAAGCCGGAGCTGGTCTACTGGTTCGCCATCCTGCTGGCGGTCAACCTGCAAACCTCGTTTCTCACTCCGCCTTTCGGCTTTGCGCTGTTCTACATGAAGGCGGTGGCGCCGAAATCCATCAAGATCCAGCAGATTTACGCCGGCATCATCCCCTTCGTCATCCTGCAGGTCATCGGCCTTCTGCTGGTCATGGCCTTCCCCGACATCGCCCTGTGGCTGCCGCGTCAGCTTCTCAACTGAGCCTGAGGCGGTGCCTTGCAGCATCAGTCCAGCGGGCATCTCCATTGACTGTCTTAAAGTCGGACGTGAAGAAAAGTTTTCCAGCCTGCCTGGCAGGCTGGAAATACTTTTCTTCAGGAAAAACAAGGCGTCCTGCTGACTTGGGGCGGCCCGGCGTCAGCAGGACATCATTTTTGGCCCCAAGTAAATTGCAAGGTTCTGACAGAAAATCTGTCAGAACCTTGCAATTCACGGATTGTCAGAATGCCAGAAAATGCTGTGTATTCAATCTGTTGTGAATACTTCACATGCGACTCTTAAAGACCATCCTCACCCCTGCCAGCCATCCGTAGTGTCCCATGACCCAGGGTCAGGACCCATAAATTTGAACGGCATCTGCAGGATTCATGCTTCATCCCGGAGCCTTTTCGCCCTTGCCAATACCTTCAAGGTATTGCCTGCGGACGAAAAGACACCGGGATTTTGCCTGAAT
>JALSNA010000085.1 GCA_026987255.1 Hyphomicrobiales bacterium
CTGACAAGCTACGCCCGCACGTTTAAGAAAGGTCTAAATTACTGCAAACAATTGCTTAAACCAGCCCCGCACGGATGGCCCAAAACAGGACAGGGCCGCCACCGTTCAGCGCCCCGGATCCCCTTGGACAATGACACAGATGACTCTTGCCCCCGCCATTCTCGATGCCGTGCGCGCCACCATGGACCTGCCCACGGGCGCGTCCATTGTCGTGGCCATGTCCGGCGGAGTGGATTCCACCGTCACCGCCGGCTTGCTCAAGGCCGCCGGTTACCATGTCATCGGCATGACCATGCGCCTTTACGAGGATTCGGCCCAGGCCACCGCCAGGCGCGCCTGCTGCGCCGGACGCGACATTGCCGATGCGCGCGCCGCCGCCGCGCACCTGGGCCTTCCCCATTATGTGCTCGACATGGAAGAGGACTTCCGCCGCTCCGTCATCGAGCCCTTCGCCGATGCCTACCTGGCCGGCGAAACCCCCATTCCCTGCGTGGAATGCAACCGCACGGTCAAGTTCTCCGCCCTGCTGCGGCGCGCCCGCCAGCTGGATGCGGCCGCCCTGGTCACCGGCCATTACATCGCCTCGCGCAGGCTGCGCCCGGACAGCCCGGAGCGCGGCCTCTTCACCCCCGCCGACATGCGCCGCGACCAGAGCTATTTCCTCTATGCCACCACCCGGGAACAGGCCGCTTTCCTGCGCTTTCCCCTCGCCGCCTTCTCCAAGCAGCAGGTGCGCAAGATGGCCGCCACCCTGGGGCTGGACAGGGCCGCCGCCAAGCCCGCCAGTCAGGACATCTGCTTCGTGCCGCCGCAAGGATACCGCGCCCTGCTGGCCCGCCTGCGCCCGCAAGGCAGCCGCCCCGGCCAGATCGTCCATGTGGACGGCCGCATCCTGGGAACTCACGAGGGCATTGCCGCCTTCACCATCGGCCAAAGGCGCGGCCTTGGCGTGACCACCGGCGAGCCGCTTTATGTCACCCATATCGACGCCGCCTCCGGCCGCGTCACCGTTGGCCCGCACCAGGCCCTGGCGCGCGCCCGCCTGCGCCTGCGCGGCCTCAACTGGCTGGGCGATGCGCCCTTGCCGGAGGAAGAGAAAAACGCCCAGCCCCTGCATGTGAAGATCCGCTCCACCCGCCCCGCCAGGCCCGCCCGGGCATGGCGCGATTCGCTGGGCAAGGTTCATGTCCGCCTCGCCAGCCCCGATCATGGCGTCTCCCCCGGCCAGGCCTGCGTATTCTATGACGCGCCGGGCCCCGGCGCGCGCCTTCTCGGTGGCGGCGTCATCGAGGCCACGCAATCGTCATGATTGATCCGCCATGCCACCATTTGCTTTTGCGCCCGCATGGTGTAAATTGCCCCGCAGGTTGAAGCCGGGGAACCAGCGCCTGAGCGCCATTTTTCTTCACCGGCGTGAAAAGACACGCAAAAAACATCAGAGATCGACATGAGCAAGCCGGAAGACCTGGTCGAGATGGGCGAAAGCGCCGTCAAGAAAGCCTATGCCCGCTGGGCCCCCGTCTATGACCTGACTTTCGGCCTCATTGCCGACGCCGGACGCAAGCGCGCCGTGCAGCACATCAACACCTTGCCGCCCGGCCGCGTGCTGGAAGTGGGCGTGGGCACCGGCATCTCCCTGCCCGGCTATGACAGGAAGCACCGCATCACCGGCATAGACCTGTCCCCGGAGATGCTCGCCAAGGCGCGCGAAAGGGTGCGCAAGAAGCGCCTCGATCATGTCGAATCCATCCAGGAAATGGACGCCTCCGACATGGAGTTCGACGATGGCGCCTTCGACATCGTTGTCGCCATGTATGTCATGACCGTGGTGCCCGATCCGGTCAGGGTCATGCAGGAGCTCGAGCGCGTCTGCAGGCCTGGCGGCGAGGTCATCCTCGTCAATCACTTCAGCCAGGACAAGGGCCTGCGCGGCAAGCTCGAAAAGGGCATGGCCCGCTTTGCCGAGGATCTGGGCTGGCGGCCCGAGTTTCCCAAGGAAACCGTCATGATCTCCGGCGATCTGCAACTGGTGGCCGAGATGCCCCTGCATCCCTTCGGCCTGTTCACCATGCTGCGCTTCGCAAAACAGCCCGGCCTCATGGAACAGGCCGTCTGACCCCGGCAGTCTTCAACCCTCGGTCCTTGGCCTCTTCCGGCGGCGCACAAAATCCACGAAAGGGCCCACCCAGCGCAGCTTTTCCGTATCCCGCAAGTGGGTGAAACCGGCCACCAGATTGCCCTGCACGACCCCGTCATGCGCCCCATCGGTCCCATGTCCGCGCAGCACCTTCCAGGCAAAGCGCGTCATTGGCTCCAGCCCATGCAGGGAGGCGTAATGAAACTCGTGCGCCGCCGCCCTTTCTCCTGCAATCCGCGGCGACCAGGGAGCTTCTCCCGTGGCCGCCAGGTGGATGATGCCGCGCCCCTGCGGCCGCGCATTCATCACCGCGCGGGCCTTGATGACCCCGCACATGGGCGCTTTTTGCGCCCCCCACACCAGGCTTTCGGCCAGATACATCAGCCCGCCGCATTCGGCATAGGCCGGCAGCCCGCTAGCCACGGCCTCGCGGATGGCCGTGCGCATGGCCGCGTTGTCCGCCAGTGCCGCCATGTGGGTTTCGGGAAACCCCCCGCCCAGGAACAGCCCGTCGATATCCTCCGGCAAGACCGCATCCGAAATGGGCGAAAAGGGCACAAGCTCCGCCCCGGCCCGCGCGAAAGCCTCCAGATCGTCCGGATAATAGAAGCAAAAGGCGGCATCGCGCGCCACCGCAATGCGCACATCCGCAGCCGGCGCCGGCTCCTCCATTGGCGGGATATCGAGCCGCGGCGCGCTGCGCCCCAAGGCCATCAGCCTGTCCAGCTCCACAGCCTGGGCCACCCGCGCGCCGATGGCCGCCATGCGCTCGTCGAGCACCGCCATGTCCCCTGGCGTTGTCAGGCCCAGATGGCGCTCTTGCAAGCTCATGGCCGTATCCTTGCCCACCGCGCCCAGCACTTCGACGTCCGTATAGAGCTCCACGGCGGCCCGCAGCTTGGCTTCGTGGCGCGCCCCGCCCACCCGGTTGAGGATGACCCCGGCAATCTTCACCCCCTGACCGAAACTCTGATAGCCTATCAGCAGCGGTGCGATGCCGCGCGTGATGCCCTCGCAATCGATGACCAGCACCACCGGTGCGCCGAGCAGTTCCGCCACCGCGGCATTGGAATCGGCGCCATGCGGATCAATGCCATCGAACAGCCCCTTGTTGGCCTCGATGAGACTGATGTCCGCCCCTTGTGCCTTGCGGGCGAAGAGGGCCTGCATTTCCCGTGGTGATTGGGTGTTGTAGTCGAGATTGTAGCTGTCGCGCCCGCAAGCCAGCTTGTGCCACAGCGGATCGATGTAATCGGGCCCCTTCTTGAACATCCGCACGCTCAGTCCGCGCGCCCGCAGGGCCGCCGCCAGCCCGATGGAGATGGTGGTCTTGCCCGAAGACTTGTGCGCGGCGGCAATGAAGAGGCGCGGAAGATTGCTGCTCATGGAAACCCCGGTGCTGATGCCGACCCTGTTCTTGTATCAGCAAAGGGGCTGCTCTTTCAACGCGCCTGCCTTCACCAGTCGCTGGCCTCCCCGGCCATGCGCTCGAGCCTGTCCCTTTCGCGCTCCAGGGCCTTTTCGATGAGCCGCCGGTGGGCGGCCGGCAGATCGAGCGCCAGCGCCGCCTTGTGCCCCTTGGGCGACATCTTCAACAAGGTCTTGGCGATGATGTCCACCAGCTTGTCCTCGTCATACCCGGTGTATTTCTCCACGAAGGGCTGCAGGTAGTGCGCGATGAAAACCACGTCCACGACATTTTCCAGTGCCTGCGAAAGTCTGTCTCGCTTCAGCCCCTCCTTGCGCACCAGCCGGCCAACCTGGGCAATCTCCTCCTGCCCGTAGCCATGCCGCGCCATGATCTCCGCCAGCACCCGCGCATGGTGCTCCCGGCAGGCCTTGCGCCACTGGTTGTAGCCCTTGCGCCCCGCCTCGAAGTCCGATCTCGCCACGTCGAAGCGCCGCACATGCTGCCCATAGGCGGCAATGCGCAAGACCTCCGGCGCATCGGGATACATCTCCTCCAGCCGCGCCAGCATGCGCCGCGCATAGACCGTCTCGAACGGCATCTCCACGCCATCCAGCACATCGCGCCGGGGATCGCCGGCATTGGCCGCATCGATATCGGCAAGAACTCCCGCCACTCTGTCATCCGTCATGCCAGCCCTTTTCATGTCTTCGCGTTTCTCCAGCGCGGAGCCAGATCCCCGCGCTTTGCACCACACTCCCACGCCCGGATGAGCCCCCGGCCCACGTCAACACTCTGCCTTGCACAACACTTCTTTGCACACATGTGGGCATCTCCATCAACTGTCTTAAATACCATCCTCTGCCAACCGCCCGCAGTGTCCCACAAACGGGATGGTTGGCAGGGGGTAAGGACGGACGCGCGAGCGTTTTTCAAGGCTCCCATGTGCGTTCCCTCGTGCATCGAAGGTGCAAGGCCCGCGCAGAAACGCGCCAGAAATGCCATGCGGCCGATTTATCGCATGAGAATGCATCGCACTTGCAAAATGCGCCAATCCCAAGCCCCCGGCAAGCCGCCCTTCCGCCCCCCGGAATGCCCGGCGTCGCCTGACAGGACATGGTCGCGGCAAAGTGGGAGAAAGCACACGCCATGGCAACCGCAGCGGCGCTCCGTCACCCCTCTTCGGGAACCATGGCGATGGCGCCGCAGGGGCATTCCTCGGCGCACAGGCCGCA
>JALSNA010000086.1 GCA_026987255.1 Hyphomicrobiales bacterium
ATGCGCGTGCTCTTTTGGCGCGCCGTCATGATTTGCGCGCCATGGCGCGCCCGGCGCTGCGCAGGTTGCGGCAGGATATCACCGCTTTGCTGAGCGCCCCCGGCCTGCAAAGGGCCACCCGGCAAAGGCTGGCAAGATTGCGCGCAGCCGTGCAGACGGAATTGCGCAGGCGCAACACCCCTGCCCTTTCGGCCGATGAGCGCGCCGCGCGCATCCTTCTGGCGCGCCGCCAAGATCTGCCACGCATGACCTTGCGGGCCTTGCGGCGGCTGAATGCGGATATCGCCTATCTTCTGGCCTCGCCGGATCTGCTGCGTCCGACGCGCCAGCGGCTGGTGGCCCTGCGCGCCCGGGTGCGCAGCGAAATGCGCAGGCGGATGACCCCGGCGCCGAGCGCCGGCGAGCTTGGCGCGCGCGCCCTTCTGGCGCGTGTCCGGCCGCTTGATCTGCGCCGCCTGTCACGCCGGGAGCTGCGGGACATTCGCGGCGAGGCCACCGATTATCTTGCCTCCTTGGAGGTTTCGCGCGCCACTCGCGCCAGGCTCGTGCGGCTGCGCCAGAAGGTGATTGATGAACTGCGGCGGCGGCGCATGGACATGGGGCAGACCAGCGCCAACGAGCGCCAGGCGCTGCGGCTGCTGGCCCGGACACGGAGCCTTGCCGGATTGAGCTCCGCACAGGTGGAGAATCTGTGGATGGAGACGCTGGATCTGCTGTCGCGGCCCGGCATCCGCCCGGCCACGCGGCGCAAGCTGGTGCAATTGCGCACCCGGCTGGTGGACAATCTCAATGCCCGCCGGGCCAGCGCCCAGGCGCGCCGCATACTGGCCGACACCCGCCCGCCGGCGCGGCTTTCCGACAGGCAATTGCGCACCCGGCTGAACAGGGTGCGCGCAGCCTTGCGCGCGCCCGGTCTGCCCCCCCGGCTGTTTGCGCGCCTGCGCCAGATGCTGGCGCGGGATCGCGCCGAGCTGCGCCGCCGCATCGCCATGCGCGAGGATGGCGGCTACATGGATGCCGTGACCAGCACGGCGGCGCTGCTGGCCGATACCCGGCCGCCATCCAGCCTGCAAACGCCGGCGCTGCGCAATCGCATCCGGGCCTTGCGCAAGGCGCTGGCCCTGCGCGGCCTGACGCAATGGCGGCGTTCGGTCCTGCGGCGCAAGCTCGATGCCGACAGGGCGGAGCTGCGCGCCCGCCTCATGAGGGCGCGCGACAGACGCCGGGCGGCCTTGCGCAATGCGCGGGTGCGCATCGGCGCCAGGCAGGCGGAACGCTCCACCATCATAGCCGGGGAATCGGGCGCCCGCGCCATCGAGCGGCAGCTTGCGGCCGCCCCGAGGCTGCGCCTGTCGCGCCGCTTCAGCCTGCAAGAGCTGCGCGCGCGGCCCGATCTGCGCGACTACATGCCGGCCATCGATCTGGATTCCATCCATTTCGGCTTCAATGAATACTGGGTGCGCGAAGAGGAGATTGAAAAACTGGAGCGTATCGGAGAGGCCATCGAGCGCATCATCGCCTCCAACCCGGAGGAGGTTTTCCTCATCGAAGGGCATACTGATGCGGTGGGTTCCTTCGACTATAACCAGCGGCTTTCGGAAAAGCGCGCCCAGGCCGTCAAGCAGGCCTTGACGCAATATTTCAATATTCCGCCCGCCAACCTGGTGACCATAGGCTATGGCGAGCGTTTCCTGAAAATCCCCACCCTGGAGGCCGAGCCTGAAAACCGCCGCGTCTCCATCCGCCGCATCACGCCTTTGCTGGAAAGGTAAAGATTGCGCAATTGGCGGCTTCCTGTCCTGTTCCTCCTGAACCGGCCCGGGCCTTGCCCGGGCCGGTTTTCTCTTTCTCCCCTTGCGGCCCGGATTCAAGTGCGGGGATGGTCAGAAAGCCACTGACCAGAATGTGAAAAAATCCCTGTGACAAAAGTTTAACAAAGTGTTAAGGTTCGCCTATCCGGGGTAGGCTGCCAGTCAAATCACAGCCAGAAATCCGTGTGGCACTGCCCCGTAACATAGGGAGGTAGAGCCATGAAACGGCATGTTTACACGGCGCTCGCGGCCCTGGCCATGGTGGCCTGGGCGTTGAGCGCCGCGATCTTTTCCGGGCCTGCGCGGGCTCAGGAAATGGTTTCCGGCGGATCGCCGGTACTGGCGCGCATCATGCAGTCGGGAACGCTCAGGGTGGGCGTCAATCCGCTGTTCAAACCCTTTTCCTTCGTCAAGGACGGCAAGCGCGTTGGCGTCGATGCCGATATCGCCGCCCTGCTGGCGAAGAAACTTGGCGTGAAGGTGGAGCTGGTGGCGCCGAAATCCTTTGGCGATCTCATTCCCATGCTGCGCGATGGCAAGATCGACGTGATCATGGCCGGCATGAGCATCACTTTCGATCGCGCCAAATTGGTGGATTTCACCGGTCCCTATTTCGAGACCGGCCTTTCGGTGCTGGCCAACAAGGGCCGTCTTGCCAAGCTGGGCGCGGCGCTTGTCAAGGACGAGGCGGCGCTTGCGGCGCGCCTGAAGTCCAATGGCAAGATGAGCAGGCTGAAAGTCGCGGTCACCAAGGGCAAGGCGCCGCAAAAGATCGCGCCGCGCTATTTCCCCGGCGCGCAGATCGTCGCCTATCCCTCCAACGAGGAAGCCGCCCAGGCGGTGCTGGCCGGCAAGGCCGACATCATGGTGCATGACGAGATGTTCCTGAAGGTCTGGCTGCACGACAACGCCAAGAGGGCGCAATTTGTCGTCACGGTGCTGGGCAAGCCCTTCAAGCCCGACTATTACGGCTTCGCCGTGGCCAAGGGCAATCTCGATTTCGTGCACATGCTGGACACCTTCATTCTCGCAGAGCTGAAGGCCAACGGACGCATTCTCGAATTCATGAACAAGTATATCCCGGTGAAGGCGCAGGTCTCCGTGCGCAGCTTCGAGATCACCGACGATTATTACGGGGGAGACTGAGCCATGACCGCGACAGAAAAGAAAAAGAAGGGTCTCGATCTTCAGTGGAAGATCCTCATCGGCATCGTGCTGGGCATCGCCCTGGGCCTGTTCATCAACGTGACCTATGGCGCGGGCGTCACCACCGGCCCCATCTACGCCATCAAGACGGTGTTCAAGTATGGCGGCGACATCTTCATCCGGCTGCTGAGGATGCTCATCATCCCGCTGGTCTTCGCCTCCATCTTCATGGCCATCGTCAACCTCGGTGACGTGCGCGCCCTGGGCAAGCTGGGCGGCAAGACGGTGGGTTTCTATTTCCTCACCACGGCGCTGGCGGTGGCCGCCGGCCTGCTGGTGGTCAACGTCTTCAACCCGGGCCTGGGCATCGACAAGGAAGCGCTCTCCGCCCTGGGCATCGGCACCGAGGTGCCGGGCAAGGTCGGCAGAGCCGGAGTGGGCGAAAAGTCGGCGGTGATCATCATCATCGACACCTTCGTCAACATGATTCCGAAGAACCCGGTGGCCGCCTTCGCCAAGGGCGACATCCTGCAGGTGATCTTCTTCACCATCTTCCTGGCCATCATGGCCTCCATCGTCGGCAAGGCCTCCGACACCATGACCAATGTCATCCATGGCCTGGACCGCATCATGCAGAAGGGCATCATGGCGATCATGGTCATAGCGCCCTATGCCATCTTCATGCTGGTGGCGGCCATCTTCATGGATCTGGGCTTTGCGGCCCTCAAGGCGCTGGGCAAGTATGCCCTGACGGTGCTGGTGGGCCTGGGCATCCATGCCTTCATCACCCTGACGGCGCTGGTGTGGATTTTCGGCAAATACAATCCGCTGAAGCTGGTCAAGGCGGTGGCGCCGGCGCTGATGACCGCCTGGTCCACGGCCTCCTCGGCGGCCACCCTGCCGATGACCATGTCCAACCTGACCAACCGCGCCGGGGTCTCGCCCAAGGTGGCCAATTTCGTGCTGCCCCTGGGCGCGACGGTGAACATGGATGGCACCGCCCTGTATGAGTCGGTGGCGGTGATCTTCATCGCCCAGCTGCTGGGCGTGGATCTGACCTTCGGCATGCAGATCGTCATCTTCATCACCGCCTCTCTGGCGGCCATAGGCGCGGCGGCCATTCCCGGCGCCGGCCTGGTGACCATGGGCATCGTGCTGACCGCCGCGGGCCTGCCACTGGACGGCATCGGCCTGATCCTGGCCATCGACCGCATCCTCGATCAGTTCCGCACCGCCATCAACGTGTGGGGCGACGCCTGCGCGGCGGTGGTCATCGCCCGCTCCGAGGACGCCATCAGCGAACCGGCCGAGGGCGCGGACGATCTGGCGGCCGAACCGGCCTGAACCCAACCTCACCCCCGGCGCGGGCGCAAGGGCACATCGCCCTGTGCCCGCCCGGGCGGCACAGGGAGACAAGACAGATGGAATTTCCCAAGAGCATCAAGAGCTTCGTTCTGCATGATGTGCGCGGCAAGTGGACCTACAAGGGCAAGGATCTGCGCTCGGCCCACTATATCCGCGTCGGCTCGCGCATGAGCCTGTTCATCAGCACCGAATCGGACGTGGAGGGCAATCTCTCCTATGTCATCCGGCTGCGCGAGAGCGCCATCACCGGCATCACCAGCCTTGAAGAAGCGGTGCGCATCGTCGAGGAGATCATCGACGAGAACGCCGACTTCATCAGCCAGTACACCATGCTGACGGAATAGCATCGAGCCAACAGGCTCAGGCTTGACGTCAGTGACGCGCCCGGCTCTGCCCCCGCCGGGCGCGTCGTTGCGTTAGG
>JALSNA010000087.1 GCA_026987255.1 Hyphomicrobiales bacterium
AGGCCTGCGCCCGCTGAACAAAATACGCCAATGGCGAAACCATCACCATTGGCGTTTTTCCCATTCAGTGCAAAGTTCCCGTCATCCACCAAGCCTGCGGCGGATTTCATCCAGCTGCTCCAGGGTCTTGTAAGTGATGGTCACGCGCCCGCCCTTGCGCCCCTTGTCGGCGATCTCCACCGCCATGCCCAGCGCATCCTCCAGCTCCTTTTCCAATGCCAGCACATCGGCGCTTTTCTCCCCGCAAGTCTTGCGCCCGGATGCTCCAGGCGCCTTGCCTTCCCTCTTGGCCAGTTCCTCGGCCTCGCGCACCGAAAGCCTCTGCCTGGCAATCTTCTTCGCCAGTTGCGAGGCATCCTCCGTCGCGATCAGCGCCCGCGCATGCCCGGCCGAGAGCTCACCGGAGCTGATCATCTCCTTGACATCATCGGGCAGATTGAGCAGCCGCAAGGTGTTGGCCACATGCGAGCGGCTCTTGCCCAGGGTATCGGCCAGCTGCTGCTGCGTATAGCCGAACTGCTCCATGAGCTGCGCATAGCCCATGGCCTCTTCCAGGGAATTGAGATCGCTGCGCTGGATGTTCTCGATCAGCGCCACCTCCAGCGCCTCCGCCTCCGAAAGATCGCGCACCACCACCGGCACCTCATGCACCCCGGCCATCTGCGCCGCCCGCCAGCGGCGCTCTCCGGCAACGATTTCATAGCGCCCCGGCTCGTCCGCCGGCCGCGCCACGATGGGTTGCAGAACGCCCTTTTCGCGAATGGAATTGGCCAGCTCCTTGAGCTGATCTTCCCGAAAGACCTGACGCGGATTGTTCCGGTTCGGACTCAAGTCGGCAATGGCCACGGTTTTCAGCCCGCGCGCCGCCTCCACCACGCTCTCTTCGCTGATATCATCTCCAATGAGGGCGGCCAGTCCGCGCCCGAGTCTTCTTTTGGGTTGAGCACTCATCCCCGTCATACCCCGTTGTTTGCCCGGTCATGCCGGCATTGCAAAATATTGAATGAATTCGTTACGCATCCGAATCAGGCAGCGCGCAGATCCTGCTCCCGCCGGATGATCTCCGAAGCCAGGCGGATATAGGCCTTCGATCCGGCGCATTGCCCATCATAGAGCAAGACCGGCTTGCCATGCGAGGGCGCCTCCGAAACCCGCACATTGCGCGGTATGACCGTCTGGTAGACCTTGTCGCCGAGCACCGAGCGCACATCCTGCGCCACCTGGTCGGAGAGCGAATTGCGCCGGTCATACATGGTCAGCACCACGCCCTGGATCATCAGCCGCCTGTTCAACGTGTTGCGCACCCGCTCCACGGTGCGCAACAGCTGCGAGAGCCCCTCCAGGGCAAAATATTCGCACTGCAAGGGCACCAGCACCGCATCGGCCGCGCTCAGCGCATTGATGGTCAGAAGGTTGAGCGACGGCGGACAGTCCACCAGCACATAGGTGAAGGCCTTGCTCCCCTCCATGGCCGAGATCGCATCCTTGAGCCGGTAAACCTTGCGGTCGAAATCCGCCAGCTCCAGTTCCGCGCCCAGAAGATCCAGCGATGAGGGCGCGCAGGCCAGCCCCGGAATATCCGTTTCGCATACGATCTGATCCAGGGAGGCTTCCCCGATCAGCATGTTGTAGGTGGAATGTTCCACATCCCTGTCCAGCCCCAGGCCGGTGGTTGCGTTTCCCTGTGGGTCAAGATCGATCACCAGCACCTTCTCGCCTATGGCCGCCAGCGCCGTGCCAAGATTGATGGCCGTGGTCGTCTTGCCCACGCCCCCCTTCTGGTTGGCCACCGCAAGAATGCGCAGACCACCCCGGACCATGCCATTTGCCGCATCAAACACGCTCAATCTCCCTTATCCTCAGGATTGCACCGGATTCATCCGTCACGGAAGGCAACACGTCATGGCGGATATTCCAATATTTAGTAGCTTCAGTCAATTCTTTCCCAACATCTTGTCCCTTGAAGAACAATCCCTGCGCCCCCTTTTCCAGCATGGGAAAGGCCAGATCCAGCAGTTTCGGCAACGGCGCAAGGGCCCGCGCCGTCACCGTCGTGTGGACATCGCAGCCCAGGGCCGCCACATCCAGCTCTTCGATCCGGCGATTTTCAATTCTAACACGAACGCCCGCCTTTTGCGCCACGTTTCTCAGAAATGCGGCCTTTTTCGCATTGCTTTCCACAAGCACGATGTGAATATCACGCTCCATGCCCAGCGCCAGCACCAGCCCCGGCACGCCACTGCCCGATCCCAGATCGATCACCTGCCGGCTCTGCTGCGGCAAAAGCCGCGCCAGCTGCAAACCATCGGCGATATGCCGCACCCACAGGTGTTTCAATGTCGCCGGTCCGACCAGGTTGATGCGCTTTTGCCAGCGCCCCAGTTCATCGGCATAGATCTGCAAGCGGCGGCAGGATTCACGTGAAACATCGAAGAAGCCGCAGACCTCCTCCCGGCTTGCATCCGCCGTCAGCCGCCCGTCCTTCATCATGCCGCCCCCTTCTTGCGCACCGCCGCCAGAATCAGCGCCAGGGCCGCCGGCGTCATCCCGTCGATGCGCGAAGCCTGCGCCAGGGTCTGCGGCCTGATCCGCTCCAGCTTTTCGCGCAGCTCGTTGGACAGACCCGGCAAGCCCTCATAGACAAATCCCGCCGGGATGGATACGGCCTCGTCACGCCGGAAGGCGCGCGCATCGGCCTCCTGGCGCGCCAGATACCCGGCATAAAGCCCCTCCACCGCCAGCTCCTGCAAAATGGCTTTTGGCCACTGGCCCAGGGAGGGCCATATCTCCAGGGCCTTGCCAAGCCCTCCCTCCGGCAGGCCCAGGATGTCCAGAACGGTGCGCCTGCGCCCGTCCATGTTGATCCGCAGGCCATGGCGCGCCGCCTCCTGCGGCGTCAGGGCATGATCTAGCGCAAAACGCCGCGCCTGCTCGAGCTGCCTCATTTTTTCACCGAATCTCCTGGCCCGCTGCGGCCCGACGATCCCCGCCTCCAGGCCCAGCGGCGTCAGGCGCGCATCGGCATTATCGGCGCGCAGCACCAGCCGGTATTCCGCCCGGGAGGTGAACATCCGGTAGGGCTCGGCCACCCCGCGCGTGGTCAGATCGTCCACCATGACCCCCAGATAGCCTTGCGTGCGCGAGACATGCAGCGGCGCTTTTCCCTGCGCGAAGCGCGCCGCATTCAGCCCCGCCAGCAGACCCAGGGCGGCCGCCTCCTCGTAACCGGTGGTGCCATTGATCTGACCGGCCAGGAAGAACCCGCCCACATCGCGCACCATGAGAGACAGATCGAGCGCGCGCGGATCCACATAGTCATACTCGATGGCATAGCCCGGCTTGAGCATGACCGCCTCCTCGAGCCCCGGCATGGTGGCGAGCATGGCCTTTTGCACATCCTCCGGCAGCGAGGTGGAAATGCCATTGGGATAGACCGTGTGATCATCCAGCCCTTCCGGCTCCAGAAAGACCTGATGCGCCGCGCGATCGGCAAAACGCACCACCTTGTCCTCGATGGAGGGACAATAGCGCGGCCCGCTGCTGGCGATGCGCCCCGAATACATGGCCGAGCGCCCCAGATTGGCGCGAATGATGGCATGGGTCTCTTCCGTCGTCCGGGTGATGTGACAGCACACCTGCGGGTTTTCGATCCGCTCCGTCAGGAAGGACAGGGGCACGGGCTCCTCGTCTCCCTCCTGTCTGGTCAAAATGCCCGTGTCGATGCTGCGCCCGTCCAGACGCGGCGGCGTGCCGGTTTTCAGCCGCGCCATGGGCAGGCCCAGGCCGCGCAACCGCTCCGCCAGCGCCCTGGAAGGCGGATCGCCCATGCGCCCGGCCGGCCAGCTCTTCTCGCCCAGGTGAATCAGGCCATTGAGAAAGGTTCCGGTGGTCAGCACCACCGCGCCCGCACCCAGCGCCTTGCCCGACGCCAGCAGCACCGAATGAACGCGATCGCCCTTCAGCACCACATCCGCCGCCTCGCCCTCGATGAGCTCCAGTCCCTCTTGCGCCCGCAATGCCGCCAGCATGTGCCTGCGATAGAGCGCCCGGTCCATCTGCGCCCTGGGCCCGCGCACCGCCGGCCCGCGCGAGCGGTTGAGCAGCCGGAACTGGATGCCCGCCGCATCGGCCACCCGCCCCATGAGCCCGTCCAGCGCGTCCACCTCGCGCACCAGATGCCCCTTGCCCAGCCCGCCGATGGCCGGGTTGCACGACATCTCGCCGATGCGCCCGATGGCATGAGTCACCAGGGCGCAATGCGCCCCGGCCCGCGCCGCCGCCGCCGCCGCCTCGCAGCCCGCATGACCTCCGCCGATGACGATCACATCGAAATATCTCCGCGCCTGCTCCATCATCTCCGCTTTTCTTTCATCCACAACCTTTTCCACAGGTGGATAACAAAATGGAGGGATTCGCAAGAATCCGCTTGATTTTTCAAAATGTGTTTCACGTGAAACAGCCAGGGTCCGGTCACTTGCCGATGCAGAATTCGCCGAAAATCCGCTCCAGAAGGTCTTCTACGTCCACCTTGCCAATCAATCGTTCGAGAGCCCGCACCGCCTGCCGCAACATCTCGGCGCGGATTTCCAACGGCGCAAGCGGATTGTCAAGCGCCGATTGCACCTGGCCAAGCGCATCCTTCAATGCCAGTCTCTGCCGCTCCCGGGTGATCATTGGCGGTATGACCAGGTCATACCGCTTGCGAATCAAATCGCCGAGGGTTTTCTCCAGCTCTTCTA
>JALSNA010000088.1 GCA_026987255.1 Hyphomicrobiales bacterium
CATGAGCCTGGAGAGCGCCACCTCGCGCGCCGGACAGATGGCGCGCCAGTATCTGGCCTATGGCCGTGTGCCGCCCATTGCCGAGTTCATCGAAAGGATCGAGGCGGTGAGCACCACCCAGGTCATGCACATGGCCGAGAGGCTGTTTGCGCACCACCCCGTGATCTCCATTGTCGAGGGGACTGCCAGATCCTGAGCCGCGCCATTGTGAACCTGCCGTGTTGCGGGCCGTGGGCCGCATTCCGCCATTCCGGAAAGAGGCGGCGTCTTGCGGTGCGATATCCATTGGCGTTAAATGGGCTCTCCCGCGGCGATGGCGAAAATGCGAACGGCGCAAGGCAGGCATGACGGAATTTCTGTCCTTTTTCCGCAAGAGCCCCGATGGGGCCATGATCGCGGCACAGCGCATCTATCTGCGTCCGCCGCGGGTGGCCGATCATGCCCAGTGGGCCGAGCTGCGCGGCCAGTCGGAGGCTTTCCTGCGCCCCTGGGAACCGGCATGGAGCGACGATGAGTTGACCATGGCCGCCTACCGCCGCCGCCTGCGCGGCTACTGGCGCGACGCGCGCGCCGGGGCGGCCTTGCCCCTTTTCATCTTCACCCGTGACACCCATGTGCTGCTCGGTGGGGTGAATCTCTCCAACATCCGCCGCGGCATCGCCCAGAGCGCCTCGGTGGGCTACTGGATCGGCCAGCGCCACGCCCGCAATGGCTACATGACCGAGGCCGTGCGCGCCCTCATTCATCATGCCTTCACGCGGCTGGATCTGCATCGCCTGGAGGCCGCCTGCATCCCGCAGAACGAGCCCTCCCGCAGGTTGCTCGCACGGTGCGGTTTCGTGCACGAGGGACTGGCCCGCGCCTATCTGCGCATCGATGGCCGCTGGCGCGACCATTTGCTCTTCGCTCTTTTGAGAGAAGATCTTGAAAAGACTGAAAAAATTTAGCATTGTCACAATCCGGCGCAAGGTCAGGCGTGGCTGTCTGTCAAGATGCCGCGCGCAAGGGGTGGTTCACGGGCGGCCCTCGAGGCGCGAACGGGACGCCGCCGGCGGTGTCATGGGGCAGGGAAAGCAGGACGGGACGCTCATCAGGTGCGCACCATCGGCAGATATGGCAAAACCGGCCTTGTTCTGGGCCTTGTTCTGGGCCTGGCCGCCTTGCGCCTTTGCGGCGCCGCCTGGGCCGCCCGCGCGGTGCCGGTGGATTTCTCCCGCCCCTATCTGGATTTGCGTCCGGCCATGCAGGTGGTGCGCGCCAGCAGCGCAAAGGCCGTCATCACCGTGCCCACGCAGTCCGGCGGTCAGGCCGCCAGGGTGACGCTCACCGCCACCGGCGGGGGCAAGGAGCATGTCTGGCTGGTGTTTTCCCTGGTCAACCTGTCGGACAAGACAGCGCATCTTGCCCTGCAGACGGCTCTTGCCCAGATTGCCGGGGCGCGCCTGGCTCCGCTGCATGTTCCGGCTGCCATTCTCTCCACCGGCGCAACCGGCGCCGCCCGGTTCGTGCGCGATGGCCCCGGCCAGTTTCGCATCACCGCACCGGCGCGCGGGGTCTCCACCTATTTTCTCGAAGTCTCCAGCCCGCGCATGAAGCTGGCCCGCCTGTGGCATGCCCTGGCGCGGGAGCGCGCGCGCCGGGGAGAACTGTTCTTCGCCGGTCTGCTGGCCGGCATGGGCATGCTGGCGGTCATCGGTTTACTGGCCCTTTATGCCCTGCGGCCCTTGCCCACCGTGCTGCCTGCGGCCCTTTTTGCCCTTGGCGCCAGCGGTTTCGTTCTGGTCAATTCCGGTGGCTGGCAGGCGCTCTTGCCCGTCACGCAGGGCAGCGGCGGTCTGATGCGCCTGGAAGTCTTCTCCGAGGCTCTCATGCTGACCGCCCTTGGTCTGTGGCTGATCTTCTGGCTCGATGTGCCGCGCCGCTCGCGCCTGCTGGCGGGCGCCGGCCTGGCCATGAGCATCCTTTTTGCCGGGCTGGCCGCATGGGGGCTGTTCGCCCCGGCCCAGGCGGTGCTCTTTGCCCGCCCCGCCCTTTTCGCACTGGCGCTGGCCGCGCCGCTTCTGGCCCTGGCCGGGGCAAGACGCCGCCGCGCCTCCGATGGCGGCGGGCTGCTCACCCTCGGTCTGTTGCTCGTCTGGGCCATCTGGACAGCATTGGCGCTTTTCGGCCTCGTGCCCGCCGCCTCCGCGGGACAGGTTTCCGCCGCCCTGCTGATCCTGACCGTGCTCTCCCTGGCCACCGTCATGGTGCGCGCCAGCCTCTCCCCGGCGGCCGCCCTGCGGCGTTTCATCACCGGCTCCGGCCGCCAGGCCCTGGCGCTGACGGCGGCCGGCCTGTCGGTCTGGGATTACGATCCCGTCTCCGGCGTCCTGCACACCTCGCAGGGGCTTGAGCACAGCCTTGGCCTGCCGCCGGGAACCTTGGCCCATGGCGGGCTGCAATCCTTCATGGCGCGCATGCATCCGGCCGACACCGCTCCCTATCAGGCCGCCGTGGAGGCTGCCGCCCACCATGGCAGAAGGCCCTTTTCCGTGCAGTTCCGCCTGCGCCGCGCCGATGGCGGCTATCGCTGGTATCTGCTGCGCGCCCGGCCCATGAGCGATGGTGGTCAGGGCGGGCCCGCCGCGCGCCTCATCGGCGTGCTGTCGGACATCACCGGCATCAAGCGCAGCGAGGAGCGCATTCTCTCCGATGCGGTGCGCGACAGGGTCACCGGCCTGCCCAACAGGCCCTTGCTGATCGACCGGCTCACCCGCGCCATAGCCAGGGCGCAAGGAACCTCCAACGGTCTCTATCTGCTGGTGCTTGACATAGACCGCTTCCGCACCATCAACGACGCGTGGGGCTTCGAGACCGGCGATGCCCTGCTGCGCCGCATGGCCAGGCGGCTGACCGGGCTGCTGGAGCCGGAGGACACCCTGGCCCGCCTGCCTGGCGACCAGTTCGCCATCATCGCCGACGCCTCGGCCAGGGCGCGCGACATCATCGCCTTTGCACAGAAGCTGCGCGCCAGCCTGGCGCGCCCCTTCGATCTGGGCGTGCGCGAGATTTCGCTTACCGTCTGCATCGGCATAACCCACCTGTGCGGGGCCGGAGCCCTGGAGGCCGAAGATGCCCTCAAGCAGGCCGAGATCGCCCTCTTCGAGGCCCGCAAGCGCGGCAACGACTCCGTGGCCTTCTTCGAGAAATCCATGCTCGCTGGCCGCTCCCGGGAGGTCTCCCTGGAACAGGATTTGCGCCGCGCCGTGGAGCGCGGCGAGATCGAGGTTGTCTATCAGCCCATCATGTATCTGGCCGATGGGCAGCTGGCCGGATTCGAGGCTCTGGTGCGCTGGCGGCATCCCTTGCATGGCGTTCTGGGGCCGGACAATTTCATCTCCCTGGCCGAGGAGATCGGCATCATCGGCGATATCGGCGAGGTGGCGCTGCGCGAGGCGGTGCGCCATCTGGGGATATGGCAACGCGCCTTCAGGCCCGAACGGCCCCTCTTCGTGGCCGTCAACATTTCCTCGGCGCAATTGCTCGGCGCCTCTTTGGTGGATGATGTTTCCGCCTTGCTCAACCGCGAGGGCATTCCGCCGCAAACCCTCAAGCTGGAGCTGACCGAATCACTGATCATGGAAAACCCGGAGCTGGGGCGCAAGATCCTGAATCAATTGGCCGCATTGGGCGTGCGCATCGCCTGTGATGATTTCGGCACCGGGTATTCTTCCCTGTCGAACCTGCGCAACCTGCCTTTCGCCACCTTGAAGATAGACCGCGCCTTTGTCGATACCGGCCCCGATGACGCCGCCGCCGCCGTCATTCTCGAATCCATCGTTCACATGGCCCACGAATTGGGCATGGATATCGTGGCCGAAGGCATAGAGACGCAAGAGCAGATGCAACGCATGGCGGCCCTGGGCTGTGACATGGGCCAGGGCTGGCTGATCGGCGCGCCGGTTTCCGCCCGCCGCGTCATGGAGGCCTTCACCGGCGCATCCCTGGCTCCTTCCGCCAGATCGCGTTTCCGGGCCATCCGCGAAAAGCTGGCCGGCGCCTCCGGGCATACCCGGCAGGACCATCCGCTGAACCTGCCGCCGGTGCCCATGCCGCCCGCTCCTGCCCCTGCGGCCGCGACCACGGCCCAGGACGACGGCGGTCATCGCGCCCCGGACAAGGGCCCGCCGGACAAGAAGGGCGCGCCAGATGACGAAGGTTCAGATGAACAGGGCCACGGCGATGAACAGGGCGCAAAGGGGAGGTGAAAGCGGCGCCCGGCCCGCGCCATGACCCGCCGCGCCGCCGGCGGCAGGACCGGCCAGGGCAAGTCTTTGACTTGCCATCAATCGGGGCCTTGAAAAAACCGCTTGCGCGTCCATCCTCACCCCTGCCAATCACCCGAGTTATGGGACACTACGGGTGGTTGTCAGGGGATGAGGATGGTCTTCAGACTGTTGATGGAGATGCCCCACTGATATTTTGCGATATTCACGCTGGCGGCGCGGGGTTTATGGGTCTACGCCCTAGGGTCAGGACTCATAAAGAGGGATGACATATGCAGGATTTAGGCAAAATATCAGCTTTCTTTCGTCCGCAGGCTATACTTGAAGGCATTGTCAAGGGCGAAAGGGCGCTGATATGCAGCATGAATCCTGCAGATGCCGTGCAAATTTATGGGTCCTGACCCTAAGACAGTTGATAAAGATGCCCGATTGCCCTTGAGGGCCTTGGCAGCGTATAGTCCGGTGCAAT
>JALSNA010000089.1 GCA_026987255.1 Hyphomicrobiales bacterium
TTATGCTGCATATCAGCGTCCTTTCGCCCTCGACAATACCTTCAGGTATTGCCCGCGGACGAAAGAAAGCTGATATTTTGCCTAAATCCTGCATATGTCATCCCTCTTTATGAGTCCTGACCCTAACTGTCTGAAGACCATCCTCACCCCCTGCCAACCACCCGTAGTCTCCCATGATAGGGATGGTTGGCAGGGGGTGAGGATGGACGCACAAGCGTTTTTCACCTGACCGGCTATTGGCCCAGATAGGCGGCCAGTTGGGGCACGGTTCCGGCCTGGGCGAAAAACTCGCTGACCGGGGCGGCGGCGCGCACCTGGCCATCATGGATGAAGACGGCGCGCTGGGCGATGGCGCGGGCATCGTCCGGCTGGTGGGTGACCATGATGACGGTAAAGCCGCGGCTGGCGTGGATTTCGGCGACGAGATCGAGCATTTCGGCGCGCAGGGCCGGCCCCAGGGCGGCGAAGGGTTCATCGAGGAGCATGACCGGCCTGTCGCGCAACAGGGCGCGGGCGATGGCCACCCGCTGGCGCTGGCCGCCGGAAAGCTCCGCCGGTTTGCGCCTCTCCAGGCCCGCCAGGCCGGTGCGGGCCAGGGCGGCGCGCACCTGCTCCCTTTGCGCGCCATCGAGGCGGCCGGTGGGAGACAGCCCCAGGCCGGTGTTGGTCAGCACGTCGAGATGGGCGAAGAGATTGTTGTCCTGAAAGATCATGCTCACCGGCCGCCTTGCGGGGGCAAGCGTGGTCATGTCCTCACCGCCGATGAGAACTTTCCCCGATTGCGGCTGCTCGAAGCCGGCGATGAGATTGAGCAGGGTGGACTTGCCGGCTCCCGATGGGCCCATGACGGCGCTCAGGGAGCCGGCCGGAAAGAGGACATCGAAATGCATGCGCATGTCCTCGAAGCGAAAGGCGGCGTCTTTCAGCCGCACGTCCAGGCCGCTCATGGGGTGTTCCTTCGCGATTGTCCGCCCAGGGCCTCGGCCAGGGCCATGAGAGCGAGAATAAAGACCAGCAGGATGAGCGCAAGCCCGGCGGCCTCATCGGTGCGGTAGCTGCCCAGCTTCTGGTAGAGCAGCCAGGGCAGGGTGCGGAAGGATTCGGAGCCGAACAGGGCGATGGCGCCCAAATCCCCGATGGACAGGGCCAGGGAGAGGGCCGCCGCCAGGCCCAGGGGGCGGCGCAGCATGGGCCAGTCCACCAGCCGCAGACGGGCCAGGCCGGTGATGTCCAGTGCGGCGCACAGCCGCCCGTAGCGCGCTTGCGCCTCCTCGAAGGGCGGGCGCAGGATGCGCCAGGCAAAGGGCAGGCTCATCAGGGCGTTGATGGTGGCCACCAGCACCGGGGCCAGGGTCGCTTCCTGCCCGGCGCGGTGCAGGATGATGAACCACCCGGCGCCGAGCACCACCGGGGGGATGACCAGGATGAGGGAGGCGGCCAGATCGCCCATGGCGGCAAAAGAGGGATCGCGAAGGCGCAAGGATTGCAACAGCGCCCAGCTCAGGATCAGGGTGAGGGCGGCGGCCGCGGCGGCCAGGATCAGGGAAGCAAGGAGCGCGCCATGCAGGGCGGGTGATGCGAGCAGGGGGACAAGATCCGGGGTCAGACCGGCAGCGGCGATGGCGGCCAGGGGCGCGGCGGTGAAGATGGCGGCCAGTCCGATCCAGAAGGTATCGGCGAGGCGCGCTGCCGGATCGTTGCCGGCCGGGTGGGCATGGGGAGCTTCGAGGCTGGCGGTGACATCCGGGGCGCGGGTGAAGCGGCGCAGGATGAAGAACACCGCCGTGGTCACGAGGACCTGCAGCAGGCTCAGGGCCATGGCGCGCGGCGGGTCGAAATCGAAACGCAGGGCCTGATAGATGGCCACCTCCAGGGTGGTGGCGGCCGGGCCGCCGCCGAGGATGAGCACGACGGTGAAGCTGGTGGCGCAGAGCATGAAGATGAGCAAGGCGGCGCCGGGGATGACGCGCGCCATGGCCGGCCATGCGATGTGCCGCCAGATGGCCGCGCGCGGCATGGCGAGCTGGGCGGCCAGCCGCCAGTATTCGCCGGGGATGCGCTCAAGGGCGGCGGTGAGGATGCGCGCCGCCAGCGGCATGTTGAAGAAGACATGGGCGAGCAGAATGCCCGTCAGGCCATAGATGCCGGGCAGCCCGGGCAGACCCGTAAAATGGGCGGCGCGGGCCAGCCAGCCATGGCGGCCCCACAGGCTCAGGATGCCCATGACGGCAACAAGCTGCGGCAGGGCCAGGGGCAGGGAGAGCAGCCGGATCAGCCAGGTGCGGCCCGTGAACCTTGCGCGCCGCGCCAGGGCATGGGCCACCGGCATGGCAAAGAGGATGGACAGAAGGGCCGAAAGGGCCGCCTGCCAGAGGGTGAAGCGCGCCACCCGCCAGACGTAAGGATCGGTGAAGGTCCCGCTCCAGGCGCTGCCGCCGGGGGCGAGAAAGATCAGGCCCGTGGCGGCGGCCAGGACGGCCCCGGCGATGAAGGCCAGGGCAGCCCATGTGGCGCTTGCCGATGCGCTGGCGGCAGTGTGGCGCAAGGTTGGCAAGGGGCTATTCGCTCATGGCCTTGAGCCATTCGGCGATCCAGGCCTTGCGGTTCTTGCTGACCACCTGCGGCGGATAGAGCAATGTCCTGGACGGTTTGATCAGCTTGCCGAAGGCCTCCGGCAAGGGCCTTGAGGTCGGTGCGGCGGGGAACATCCAGTTCTTTGTGGGAATATTGTCCTGGAAGGCCGGGGTGATCATGAAGGCGAGGAAATCATGGGCCAGCTTCGGGTGGGCGGAGGTCTTGACGGCCGCGGCCACCTCCACCTGCAAGTAATGACCCTCGGCGAATTTCGCCGCCTTGTAGCGCGTGGTCTTGTCCTCGATCATGTGATAGGCGGGGGAGGTCACATAGGAGAGCACCATGGGGGCCTCGCCCTTGGTGAAGAGGCCATAGGCGGCCGACCAGCCGGGGGTGATGGTGAGAATGCGGCGCTTGAGCTGTTTCCACTTGGCCGCCGCCCCGGGGCCATAGACGGACTTCATCCACAGCAGAAAGCCCAGGCCGGGGGTGGAGGTGCGCGGATCCTGCAGGACGATCTTCTGTTCCGCCGGGCCGCTGACCAGCTCCTCCAGGGAGCGCGGCGGGGTCTTGATCCTCCGGCTGTCGTAGATGACGGCGAAATGGGCCCAGTCATAGGGGACGAAATCGCCATCGCTCCAGGAGATGGGCAGTTTCAGGCCGGTCAGCTTCAGCCCGTGGGGGGCGTTGAGGCCACTGGCGCGGGTCTCGGTGATCAGGTTGGTGTCCAATCCCAGAACGATGTCGGCCTTCGTGCTCGATCCCTCCAGCTTGAGACGGTTGAGGATGCTCACGCCGTCCTTGAGGCCTGTGTATTTCACCGTGCAGCCGCAGGTTTTCTCGAAGGCGGCCTTGACCGCCGGGCCGGGGCCCCAATCGGCGCTGAAGCTGTCATAGGTGTAGATGGTCAGCACCGGCTTGTCCGCGGCGCGCACAGGGGCTGCGAGCGCGGCCAGGGCCAGAATGAGAACGGAAATCGTCTTGAACATGGTGATCCACCTCTTGGCTTGTTGCGTCTTGTTTGCGAGGTGGAGGGTGCGGGATGATGCGCATCTTGGCGCGTGCCCTTTCTCCCTCCGCCGGCATGATCCGGTTCAGGTTCTGCGGGTTGGCCCATGGCCTCTCAGCCCCGCCATGCGCGGCGGGACACCCCGGAGAGCTGGGGCGAGAATAGCGCGCATGCAAAGGAGGCGCAAGGCGGCATTTCACCAGCCGGGCGGTGGCATGAGCCGCCGTAGGGCAAGCGGATTTTTTTCTGGCCTTTTGGGGCGGGCTTGCTGTATAAGGCGCGCAGCGAACGCTCCGCCGGGGCGGGCGCAGGTTTTCTTTTGTCCTGCCATGCCCGTTTCCGAAGCGGCCAGACCATGCAGACTTGATGGAGTAGACCAATGGCGGTTCCGAAGAGCAAAATCACCCGCTCCAAGCGCGGCATGCGCCGCTCCGGCCATGCCAAGGAGACGGTGACCTATGTGGAAGACAAGAAAAGCGGCGAGCTGCGCCGTCCGCATCACATCGACCTGAAGACGGGCATGTATCGCGGCAGGCAGATTCTGGAGCCCAAGGGCGACTACTGAGCGCCTTTCTTCTTCCCCATGCTCCGAGACGAAAAACCCCGCTCCAGACCGGAGCGGGGTTTTGTTCTTGTCGTTAAAGGCTCCGCCCGTCAGGCAGGGGGGCTTTTAGTCCTCGACTTCGAGGTTCTCGGCGGAGGAGCGGCCATTGCGGCCCTCGACCAGCTCGAAGGACACCTTCTGGCCCTCGCGCAGGGTGGAAAGGCCGGCGCGCTCAACGGCGGAAATATGCACGAAGGCATCCTTGCCGCCATCGGCGGGCTCGATGAAGCCGTAGCCTTTTTCCGCGTTGAACCATTTCACTGTTCCGGTAGCCATGAGTTCTGTCTCCTTGTCTCTTTGGTGGCTGTTTACAGGTGATCTGTCCGCGGGCGAAAAATGTCCGCCGCGCGGCAAATGGTGTGAGAGGGCCCATTGGCAGGGTGCGGCACGTGCAGCGCTGCGGCCTGCCAGGCCCGGGATGAATATGCTGGGGTGTCTCTGACGCCGGACGGGATGTCCTGTGATGCGCAGGGGCCGGTTCTCCGGCAAAAGGGTCTTGATCAAGGGCGGGGCTGCTTCCTGCGTCTTCGGCGTCGTCTTCTCCGGCTCAGCCCTGGCGCAAAGCGGACGGGCCGGATGGTCTTGAAATCTTCAGCGGTGCTGCGGCTGCCAGCCCCCACCGGCAGAATGCGCTTCCCAGCGCGCTGATCGTGGCTGGACGATGGGCGCAATGGCGGGGCAAGTCAAGGATTATATTTTTTCCCGTGTTCACCAATCCGTAACCTGCCGCAGGGTGCAACTTGCCGCACATGGAAATTTCGGGCACCCTTGCGGCCTGCAACAGATGCCTTTTGCACCGGGAGGGAGTTCATGCCAGAGAGCCAGGGGGGCGGTTTCAGCCTGTTCCGCACGCGCCGGTTTCTGCCGCTGTTCATTTCGCAGGCGCTGGGGGCGTTCAACGACAATATCTTCCGCAACGCCCTGATCATTCTGGTGACCTACCGGCTGGCGGCGCAGCAGGGCTTCGATCCGGCCAGCCTGATCGCCACCGCCGGGGCGGTGTTCATCCTGCCGTTCTTTTTGTTTTCCGGTCTGGCCGGAGAGCTGGCCGACAAACATGACAAGGCGGCGCTGGCGCGCGCCATCAAGCTGATGGAAATCGTCATCGCGGTCCTGGCCGTTGCGGCGCTGTGGCTGGAATGGGTGCCATTGATGCTCTTCGTGCTGTTCCTGGCCGGGCTGCAATCGGCCTTTTTCGGGCCCATCAAATATTCCCTGCTGCCGCAGCATCTGGCCGGCAACGAGCTGGTGGACGCCAATGCCTATATCGAGACGGCGACCTTCCTGGCCATCCTGCTGGGCACGCTGTTTGGCGGCCTTCTGATTCTCACCGGGCACGGGCTGGCCATCGTCGGGGCCACCATGATCGCGGTGGCGGTCATTGGCTGGCTGGCGGCGCGGCGCATTCCGCCGGCGCCGGCGGCCAATCCCGAATTGAGGGTGCATGCCAACATTTTCGCCTCCACCGCCGCCATCATGGGCGATGTCATGCGCCGTCCCGCCATGCTGGGCGCGGTGCTGGCCATTTCCTGGTTCTGGGCGCTTGGCGCGGTGCTTCTGGCGGTTTTGCCCAATTTCACCCGCGCCTATCTGGGCGGCGACGAGACGGTGGCCAATTTCTTCATCGCCATGTTCACGGTGGGCATAGCGGCGGGCTCCTTTGGCGCCTCGCGGTTGCTCAAGGGCGATATTTCGGTGCGTTTTGCGCCCATTGCGGCGCTGCTGATGACCATCTCGCTGCTCGATTTGTGGCATGCCTCGCATACCCTGGCGGCGGTGAATGGCGATGGCGCCTTGCGCTCCCTGGGGGCGTTCCTGTCCACCTGGCGGGGCTTGCGCATTTCGGCCCATTTCATCCTGACGGCGGCCTTCGGCGGGCTTTTCGTGGTGCCCTTCTATGCCTGGCTGCAGAACGCCGCCGGAGAAGAGGAGCGCTCGCGGGTCATTGCCGCCAACAACGTGATCAACGCGCTGTTCATGGTGGCGGGGCAGATCCTGCTGGCGCTGGCGCTGAAAGCGGGCCTGGGCATTCCGCAGGTCTTTCTCGTTCTGGCGCTCTCCAATGGTCTGGTGGCGCTCTATGTCATGTGGCGCATGCCGCGCCAGCTGGTGCGCTCTTTGGGGCGGATCCTGTTCAGGCTCTTCTACCGGGTGGAAATCCGCGGCGAGGAGAATTTCGAGGCGGCCGGGGCGCGGGCCGTCATCGTGCCCAATCACGCCTCCTTTCTCGACGGGCCGCTCATGGCCTGTTATCTGCCGGAGGATGCCCAGTTCGCCGTCAACACCTTTACGGCGCGCGGGCTGATGGTGCGGCTGGCGAGCCGCATCTTCGATCTTCTGCCCATCGATCCGGCCAATCCCATGGCCACCCGCACGCTGATCAGGGCGGTGCGCGATAACCGCAAGGTGGTCATCTTCCCCGAAGGGCGCATCTCGGTGACCGGCGGGCTGATGAAGGTCTACGAGGGGCCCGGCGTCATTGCCCACAAGGCCGGGGCGCTGATGGTGCCGGTGCGCATCGAGGGGGCGCAAAGGGCGCGGTTCTTCTCCAGGCAGCCGGACAAGCAAAGGCTCAGGCTGTTTCCGAAAATCGTCATCACGGTGCTGGAGCCGGTGCGCATGGAGCCGCCGGAGGGGCTGAGCGGGGCGGCGCAACGCAAGTATCTGGCCAACCGGCTCTATGACGTCATGTCCGAGGCCGCCTTCGTCACCTCGCCGTGGAAACGGCATCTGATGGAGGCGGTGCTGGATGCCCGCAAGGCCCATGGCGGCAAGAAAAAGATTGCCGAGGACATCCAGCGCATGCCGATGAGTTTCGACCGGCTGATCACCGGCGCGCATGTGCTGGGCCATGCCCTGGCGCAGGATACGCGCGGCGAGGATACGGTGGGGGTGCTTTTGCCCACGTCGGCGGGCTGCCTGGTCACCCTCCTGGGGCTTTTGACCCATGGGCGCACCCCGGCGATGCTCAATTTCTCCACCGGGGCGGTGAACATGGCCGCCGGGTGCAAGGCGGCGCGGGTGAAGACCATCGTCACCTCGCGCAAGTTCGTGGAGATGGGCGGCCTTGAGGAAACCATCGCCATCCTCGAAAAGCAGGCGCGCATCATCTGGCTGGAGGACGTGCGCGAGACCCTGGGGGCCGGGGCGAAATTGCGCGGCCTGCTGATGGCGCGGCTGGGGCATGCCGGGTTGCGGCTGGCGGGGGCGAACCTGGATCCGGAATCGGCGGCGGTGGTCCTGTTCACCTCCGGCTCGGAAGGGGTGCCCAAGGGGGTGGTGCTGTCGCACAGGAACGTGCTGGCCAATGCCAACCAGGTGCTGGCGCGCATCGACCTGACGCCTCGGGACATCGTGTTCAACGCCCTGCCCATGTTCCATGCGCTGGGGCTCTCCGCCGGGGTGTTCCTGCCGCTGGTGGCGGGGGCAAAGCTGTTTCTCTATCCCTCGCCGCTGCATTACAAGATCATTCCGGAGCTGGTCTATGACACCAATTCCACCGTCTTTTTCGCCACCGATACCTTCCTGAACGGCTATGCGCGGCAGGCCCATCCTTATGACTTCTACAACGTGCGCTATGTGGTGGCCGGGGCGGAGCGGGTGAAGAAGGAGACCCGCGAGGTGTGGATGGAGAAGTTCGGCCTGCGCATCTTCGAGGGCTACGGGGCGACGGAGACCTCGCCGGTGATCTCGGTGAACACGCCGATGCATTTCAGGTCCGGCACCGTGGGGCGGCTGCTGCCGCGGATCGAGGCGCGCCTTGCGCCGGTGCCCGGCATCGAGGAGGGCGGGCGGCTGATCGTGCGCGGGCCGAATGTCATGAAAGGCTATCTGAGGGCCGACAACCCCGGCATCATCGAGCCGCCGCAAGATGGCTGGTATGACACCGGTGACATCGTCAGCATCGATGCAGAGGGCTATGTGACCATCCAGGGCCGCGCCAAGCGGTTTGCCAAGATCGGCGGCGAGATGGTGTCGCTGACGGGGGTGGAAAACATCATCAATTCCGCCTTCCCGCAAGAGGCGCACGCGGTGGTCTCCCTGGCGGACAAGCGCAAGGGCGAAAAGCTGGTGCTGATGACCACCCGCAAGGATTTGACGCGCAAGGAGCTGTCGAAAGCCATGAAGGAGGCCGGCTGCCCGGAGCTCAACATCCCGCGCGACATCATCGAGGTGGAGGAGATCCCGGTGCTGGGATCGGGCAAGACCGATTACGTCGCCTTGCAGGCCCTGGCGGTGGAAAGGCTGGGGTGAGCACAAGGCCCGCTTGCGCGCCTTGGCAAGGGGAGTGAGGATGGACGCGCAAGCGTTTTTTCAAGACCCTCAAGGGTGCGCCATTGGCCAAGGAAAAAGACCGCCCCCGATTTGCGAAGCGGCCTTTTTCATCTGTTTTGCGGCAAGGCCATGGGGATGGTCAGCCGGTGCGGGCGGTGCGCAGTTCGGCGCGCCAGCCGTCGTATTCGCCGCCGAGCTGGCCGGTGGTGTGGCTGATGGCGGCGGTGTCTGCGTTGATGATTTCCGGCAGCGGCGGGATGGTCTTGTGGAACAGCAAGGTGAAATCATCCTCTTCCCTGGCCGGGGAGCGGATGCCATCGACGATGAAGCGGTTCTTGCGCGCCCAGTTGGCGAAGGCGATGGCCTGGTGACGGTTGCCGAAGCGGGCCGAATGGGTGATGGGCCTGGGGGTTTGCAGATCGTCACCCCGGGCGCTGAGATCTGCAATGGTGGACAGATCGCGCATCTGGCGGCGCTCGTCATGGGTGGGCAGGAGCAGCTCGAAATAGGTGCGGTTGCTGGGGTCGGCCTGCATCCTGAACCCCAAGTCCATGTTCTTGCGCAGGGCGATGCGGCGGATGAGGTTTTCCGCCTCCTCCTTGCCACAGGAGACATAGAAGAACATGGTGCGCAATCCGGCGATGGTGACCTGGCCGGCATAGCGCCCGCCGATGGCGGCGATCCAGCTTTCCAGCTCGCTTTCCAGCTCCTGCAGGCGTTCTTCGTCTTCGCCGGAGGGCAGGCCATCGGGCGTGGCCGGGCTGAACTCCACCTGGATGCTCAACAGGTTGGGCAAATCCATGCTCTTGAGCTCGCGGGCGATGCCGGCGTTGAACACGATCCAGGCCTCGTGGCCCTCGATATCGGCCTGGTAGGCTTCCCATTGTGCATTCATTGTCTGTCTTCCCAACGCAATACTGACATGTTTCGTGTTTTAACCATATTGGCGGCAAGGCATTAACGCTGTCTTTCCCGGCCAATCCCTTTGTCTTCATGGTTGCCAAATGGTAACTGTGACAAAAAGGGGACTGGCCAATCCGTTTGGCAGTGAAGACAACTGGGGACTTGAAAAGCGCGTGCGTGTCCATCCTCACCCCCCTGCCAACCGCCCAATCATGGGAGAACTGCGGGGGTGGCAGGGGGTGAGGATGGTCTTCAGACGGGCAACACAGATGCCCAACCGGGCCGTGGGGCAATGAGGAAACCGCTTTCATGAACGCCATCTGGCAAATCGAAGGGCCGCGCCGGGCGCTGATCACCGGCGCATCGGGGGGTATTGGCGAGGCTTTCGCGCGCATTCTGGCCGATGAGGGCTGGGAGCTGGCGCTGGTGGCGCGCAACGAGGAACAGTTGCACCGGGTGGCCGGGGTCTTGCGCGCCAAATATCGGATCGAGGCGCATGTCATTGCGCTGGATCTGGGGCGCGCCGATGCCGGACAGGTATTGGAAGAGGCGCTCAAGGAGCGCGGCTTTGCGCCCGATGTGGTGATCAACAATGCCGGGTTCGGGCTGTGCGGGGCGGCGCTGGAGCTGCCTGTCGCGGAGCAGCTGGCGATGATCGATGTCAATGCGCGGGCCCTGGCTGATCTGACCTTGCGGTTTGTTCCCGGCATGATGGCGCGCGGACGCGGCGGCGGGGTGCTCAACGTGGCCTCGCTGGCCGCTTTCATGCCGGGGCCGGGCATGGCGGTCTATTTCGCCACCAAGGCTTTCGTGCTGTCCTTTTCCGAGGCCCTGGCGGAGGAGCTCAAGGACAAGGGAATCACCATTTCGGCCTTTTGTCCGGGGCCGGTGCGCACCTCCTTTCTCGACCGTTCCGGCATGCGCAAGGTATGGATGAGCCGCCTGCTGGCGCCGATGAAGGCGGACAAGGCCGCCTGGGCCGGCTGGCAGGGCTTCAAGGAAGGGGCGCGGGTGGTCGTTCCGGGCATTCTTGGCCATCTGGCCGTGGCCGGTGCGCGCATCCTGCCACGGGCACTGATGCGCAAGATCGCCGCCTTCCTGCTCAGGCCGCGCAAGATCCTGGAGCGAAGAAGGACCAGGCGGGAAGACGGGGAGACAAAATAGCCTTTGCATGAGCGCGCCGGGGCGTCTATATTGCGCGCCATCCCGTCATTGACGCAAGACAGACGGAATCCCGCCTGACAGCCGGGATTTTCCGAAGGAGAACATGCATGTCCAACAAACCCCTCATGCCCAAGGCCACCGCCGTGTGGCTGGTGGAGAATACCGCCTTGACCTTCAGGCAGATCGGCGATTTTTGCGGCCTGCACGAGCTGGAGGTCAAGGGCATCGCCGATGAGGAAGTGGCCCGGGGCATCAAGGGCATCGATCCCATCAAGGCCGGGCAGCTGACGGCGGAGGAAATCGCCAGGGGCGAAAAGGATCCGGCCTACCGCCTGAAGCTGGCCAGGCCGAAAGTGGATGTGCCGCAATCGCGCATCCGCAGGGGGCCGAAATATACTCCGCTGTCGCGCCGCCAGGACCGGCCGGATGCCATTGCCTGGCTGTTGCGCAATCATCCGGAGCTCTCCGATGCCCAGATCATGAAGCTGGTGGGCACCACCAAGCCGACCATCGAGGCCATCCGCAACCGCACCCACTGGAACATCGCCAACATCAAGCCGCGCGATCCGGTGGCCCTGAGCATGTGCAGCCAGATCGAGCTCGACGAGGCGGTGCGCAAGGCGGCGGAGCGGGCCGCGAAGCTGCGCAAGAAGAATGGCGAGCCGGAACCGGAAGAATCGCCGACCCTGAAGCCGGCAGAAGAGACGGTGGGCGGGCTCGTTCATTCCACGCCGGAGGTCAAGAAGGAAGACAAGCCGGTGTTCGAGAACATGGAGGCGCCGGAGAAAAAGGAAGACGACGCCATTGCCGATGCCGATTCGGTCTTCTCCGGCCTCAAGGAGTTCAAGAAGGACTGAATTGTCCGCAATGGGGTCTTTTGTGCACGCCGCCTTGACAAGAGCGGCTGGCGGGCAGTAGAAGTGCCCCTCAGACGAGAACGCACAGGGCGCGCATCCTTGCCGGGGTGCGCCCTTGTCTTTGACAAACAGGCAGGGTCATCATGAAAATCCGCAATTCCCTTCGCTCCCTGGCCAAGCGTGACCGCGCCAACCGCGTCGTGCGCCGCCGTGGCCGTCTCTATGTCATCAACAAGGTCAAGAAGCGCTTCAAGGCCCGCCAGGGCTGAGGGCCGGGCGGCCCGCCGCCTTTGCTTGTGCAGAACGCGAAAAACCCCTGCGCCGTGTGGCGGCAGGGGTTTTCTGTTTGCAAAGGGGCGCTCCGGGGCAGGAGATTGGCGGCTCTAGGGCGCAGACCCATAAACCCCGCACCGCCAGTTAGCCGGATTTTTGTTCTGGCAAGGCGCAGCCCCGCAGGAATAGCGGGGCTATTTCAAGGGGGTGCAACACCGCCAGGACGAAAATCCGGCTAACCCGAAGGGCGTGAATATCGCTCCATCCCAGTGGCCCCCGCCGCTTGCCAATAGAACCACTATTGACGGCGCGTCGCAAGCCACTGATATTTCGCGATATTCACGCTGGCGGCGCGGGGTTTATGGGTCTACGCCCTAAGCTCACAGGGCCTTGTTGATCTCCTCGACCATTTTCTTGGCATCGCCGAAGAGCATCATGGTGTTGTCGCGGTAGAACAGCGGGTTGTCGATGCCCGCATATCCTGGCGACAGGGAGCGCTTGACGAACATGACCGTCCTGGCCTTCCAGACCTCCAGCACCGGCATGCCGTAGATGGGCGAGTTGGGATCCTCCTCGGCGAGCGGATTGGTGATGTCGTTGGCGCCGATGACGAAGGCCACGTCAGCCTCGGCGAACTCCGGGTTGATGTCCTCGAGCTCGAAGACCTCGTCATAGGGCACCTGGGCCTCGGCCAGCAGCACGTTCATGTGCCCCGGCATGCGCCCGGCCACCGGATGGATGGCATACTTGATGGTCACTCCGGCCTTTTTCAGCTCATCGGCCATTTCGCGCAGGGCGTGCTGGGCCTGGGCCACCGCCAGGCCGTAGCCGGGCACGATGATGACCTTGCTGGCGTTCTTCAGCAGGAAGGCGGCATCTTCCGCCGAGCCGGCCTTGACCGGCTTTTGCTCGCCATCGCCGGCGCCCGCCGCGGCCTGCGCGCCGAAGCCGCCGAGGATGACGGAGATGAAGGAGCGGTTCATGGCCTTGCACATGATGTAGGAGAGAATGGCGCCCGATGAGCCGACCAGGGCGCCGGTGATGATCAGGGCCACGTTGTGCAGGGTGAAGCCGATGCCGGCCGCCGCCCAGCCCGAATAGGAGTTGAGCATGGAGACCACCACCGGCATGTCAGCGCCGCCAATGGGAATGATGAGCAGAAAGCCCAGGGCGAAGGAGACCAGCACGATGAGCCAGAACAGCGCATGGCTTTCGGTGTTCATGAAGGCGGCGATGAGAATGACCAGGAGCGCGCCCAGGGCGATGTTGATGACATGGCGCATGGGCAGCATGATGGGCTTGCCGGACATGATGCCCTGCAGCTTGGCGAAAGCGATGAGCGAGCCGGTGAAGGTGATGGCGCCGATGGCCACGCCGAGCGACATTTCGATCAGCGAAGAGGCGCGGATGGCTCCGGGTGCGCCGATGCCGAAGGCGGAAGGGGCGTAAAGGGCGGCTGCCGCCACGGCCACGGCGGCCAGGCCGACCAGCGAATGGAAGGCGGCGACCAGCTGCGGCATGTGGGTCATGGGAATGCGCCGGGCGATCACCGCGCCGATGCCGCCGCCGATGGCCAGGCCGGCGAGAATCAGCAGCCAGGTGGCAAGGCCCATGGCGGGCATGGCCAGAAAGGTGGTGAGGATGGCCAGCGCCATGCCGCCCATGCCCAGATAATTGCCGGTGCGCGAAGAATCCGGATGGGACAGGCCGCGCAGGGCGAGGATGAAGAGCGCTCCGGAGACCAGGTAGAGCAGGATGATCAGGTTGTGTGACATGGTTTTTCTTGCGCCCCCTGGTTACTTTTTCTTGTACATGGCCAGCATGCGCTGGGTGACGAGGAAGCCGCCGAAGATGTTGACGGCGGCCAGCACCAGCCCGATGAAGCCGAAGGAGACCGCCCAGCCGGAAACGGCCGCGCCGGCCCCGACGGCAAGCAGGGCGCCGACGATGATGACCGAGGAAATGGCGTTGGTCACCGACATCAGCGGGGTGTGCAGGGCCGGGGTCACCGACCAGACGACGAAATAGCCGATGAAGATGGCCAGAACGAAAATGGAGAACAGGTAGATGAACTCGCTGGAGCCGCCCGCGGTCATGCCCATGCCGTGGGCGGCGGAAGCGGCCTGCTCGGCGTAAGCCTGGGCGGCGGATGCAGCTTCCCTGGCGGCGTCGGCGGCCATGCGCGCCTTTTCGGCCAATGTCTGGATGTCCTGCATGGTCTTCAGCCCTCCTTGGTCAGCATGGGATGAACGATCTCGCCCTCGAAGGTCACGCAGGTTCCGGCGATGATCTCATCCTCGCGGTTGATGTCCAGTTTGCCCTCTTCCTTGAGCATGAGCTTGAGGAAATTGCGCAGGTTGTTGGCATAAAGGGCGCTGGCGTTGGCCGGCACGCGGCCGGGCCAGTTGGTATAGCCGATGATGGTCACGCCCGCGTGGCTGGTGACCTTGCCGGGCTGGCTCAGTTCGCAATTGCCGCCGCGTTCGGTGGCCAGATCGACGATGATGGAGCCTTCGCGCATGCTTTCCACCATTTCCTTGCCGATGAGCTTCGGAGCCGGGCGGCCGGGGATGAGAGCGGTGGTGACCACCACGTCCATGTCCTTGATGTGCCCGGCGACAAGTTCGGCCTGCTTTGCTTTTTGCTCATCGCTCAGCTCCTTTGCATAGCCCCCCTCTCCGGCGGCGGCCAGCTCGTCGAGAAAGATGAACTTCGCCCCCAGGGAGCGCACCTGCTCGCCGGCCTCGGGGCGCACGTCGGTGGCCGAAACCGCGGCGCCCAGACGGTGGGCGGTGGCGATGGCCTGCAACCCGGCCACGCCGGCGCCCATGACGAAAACCCTGGTTGGGGGGATGGTGCCCGCGGCGGTCATCATCATGGGAAAGATGCGCGAGAAGGCATTGGCGGCCTCGATGACGGCCTTGTATCCGGCCAGGGAGGCCTGGGAGGACAGAACGTCCATGGACTGGGCGCGGGTGATGCGCGGGATCAGCTCCATGGAAAAGGCGGTAAGCCTGTTGGCGGCCAGGGCAGAGAAGAAATCCCCGTCATCGTAAGGGTCGAGCATGCCGATGAGCAGCGCCTTTTCCTTCATGGCGGCGGCTATAGCTTCAGCCGGGCGGCGCACGGTGAGCACAATATCGGCATCGCTCACCGCCGCCTTGGCATCCGGGACGATGGCGGCCCCGGCCTGTTCGTATTCGGCATCGGGCCAGAAGGATTTTTCTCCCGCCCCGGATTGCACCACCGGGGACAGGCCGAGCTTGACGAAATCCTTCACCGTGGCCGGGGAGGCGGCGACGCGCGTCTCGCCAGCGGCGGTTTCTGTGGGTATGGCGATTTTCATTGGCTCATCCGGGCTTTTGTTGCTGTTGCATACCGCAACGGACTTTAGCCGCATTGGCAAAAAGGGAAAAGGGGCCACAATCGGCTTTGTGCAGGTATCAGAATTGATTGGCGAATGACCGGCGCGTGGGATCGCAAGATGCAAAAAGGGAGGCGGCAAGGCCACCTCCCCCCAGGTTCATCATTGAGGGTTTTGAGCATTCAGCCGGCGGGCTTGGGCGTCTTGTCCGTTTCCGGCGGCAGGATGGGATAGACGATCTTCGGCTGCTTGCCGGTCAGAGTCTTGAGGAAGGCGGTTATGGCCTTGACATCATCCTTGCTCAGGCTGCCCTTGCCGAGCTGGGCATCGCCCATGATGGCCACCGCCTGCTCGAGGCTCCAGACCTTGCCGGAATGGAAATAGGGCGCGGTCAGGGCGATGTTGCGCAACGGCCCGGCGCGGAAGGCGAATTCATCCTCCTTGGCCTTGGTGACCTTGAAGCGGCCCTTGTCGCCCTCGGGGCGGACTTCCGCCGGGGGTTTCCCGGCCACGCCGAAGGGATAATAGGCCTGGCCGCCGATGTTCACCCCCTGGTGGCAGCCCGCGCAGCCCTTGTCGATGAACAGCGCAAGCCCCTTCTTCTCGGTTTCGTTCAGGGCCTTGGCATCGCCCTTCAGGTAAAGGTCGAAGCGCGAATCGGGGGTGATCAGGGTGGCCTCGAAATCCTCGATGGCGCGGGCCATGTTGTCGAAGGTCACCGGATCCTTGTCCTTGGGGAAGGCGGCCTTGAAGGCGGCCACGTATTCGGGCATGCTCTTCAAGGTGGCGACGACCACATCAGGCCTGTTGTGCATCTCCACCCCGGCCTGCACCGGCCCCTTGGCCTGGGCCTTGAGATCCTTGGCGCGGCCATCCCAGAACTGGGCGATGTTGAACACCGCGTTGAAGACCGTGGGCGCATTGCGCGGCCCCTTGGCGAAGCCATGGCCAATGGATGTCTCATGGCCATCATCGCCGCCCATGCCGACATTGTGACAGGTGTTGCAGCTGATGATCTGGCTGCCCGATAGCCTGGGATCGAAGAACAGCATCTTGCCGAGCTTGATCTTGGCGGCGCTGAGCGGATTGTCGGCGATTTGCGGCGCGGTTTCGGGAATGGGCTTGAACAGCTCCTTCGCCTGGCTCATGAGGTCATCGGCGGCGATGGCCGGGGCGGTCATGGCCAGGGCGGAAGTGGCAATGGCGAGCGAAATGAGAAGTTTCTTCATGGCGTCCTCGCTGGGCATGCATGCCGTGCCAGCGCGCTTCGCTCCCTGGAAAGATTCTTAGACAAGTTCTCAACAAATGGCAATGGCGCCGGATTATTGACGTGAGTCAATAAAATCTTGATTTCCAAATAAAATCAATATCTTGTCATGTTCTTGCGGGAGGTCTTGCGTCAAGGTGGTTCCATCAATAATCTGGAATTGGTCTTATTCTTGCTATAATCGTCATTGCGCCTATTGCCTTGTGAAGGCCGGCTGCCCACAATACGGTGAAGGCGGTTCGCGACCCGCGCCTGCCCGGGGCGGGAGAATGAAAGGGGTTTTCATGTCAAAAACCGGCAAGAGGCAGGATCAGGCCAGGCAAGAGGCAAAGTCCCCGGCGGCCGAAAAGGCGCGCGCCAAGGCCCGGTCGATGGAAAAGCGGGTGGGTGGCAAGGTCAACCTGCCAACGCCCAGGGTCACGGGCCAGACCCTGCCGGTGGTCAGCGGCGAGGGCGGGATCGCGGCCTACCTGCAGAAAATCCGCCAGTTCCCCATTCTCGGCGCGGATGAGGAATACATGCTGGCCAAGCGCTGGAAGGAGCATGGCGACACCCAGGCGGCGCACAAGCTGGTGACCTCGCACCTGCGGCTGGTGGCCAAGATCGCCATGGGCTACCGTGGCTATGGCCTGCCCATCGGCGAGGTCATCTCGGAGGGCAACGTGGGGCTCATGCAGGCGGTCAAGCGCTTCGAGCCGGACAAGGGCTTTCGCCTTGCCACCTATGCCATGTGGTGGATCAAGGCCTCCATCCAGGAATACATCCTGCGTTCGTGGTCCTTGGTGAAGATGGGCACAACGGCGAGCCAGAAGAAGCTGTTCTTCAACCTGCGCAAGATGAAGGGCCAGATCAAGGCGCTGGAGGATGGCGACATGAAGCCGGAGCAGGTGAAGCAGATCGCCGGCAAGCTGGGCGTGCCGGAGGCCGATGTGATCTCCATGAACCGGCGCCTGGCGGGGGATGCCTCGCTGAACGCGCCTTTGCGCGCCGATGGCGAATCGGGCGGCGAATGGCAGGACTGGCTGGTGGACGAGGAGGAAAACCAGGAAGAGAAGCTGGCCGAGAAGCAGGAGCACGATCTGCGCATGAAGATGCTGCATGCGGCCATGGATCAGCTCAACGAGCGCGAGCGGCGCATTTTCGAGGCCCGCCGCCTGCGCGAGCCGCCGCTGACATTGGAGGATCTGTCCAGGGAATTCGGCGTCTCGCGCGAGCGCATCCGCCAGATCGAGGTGCGCGCCTTCGAGAAGGTGCAAAAGGCCATGCGGGCGGCGGCCTCGTCGTGATCACTCCCTGATGATGATTTTCACCGGCTTGCGGGTGAAATGGATGCGCCTTTGCATGGCTTTCGTCATGTAGACCGTGCCGGACTTGTCCACCAGCATGACCTGGGTCACGCCCATCTTGCGGGCGATGGCGGGCCAGTCTTTGGGCCCGGCGACG
>JALSNA010000090.1 GCA_026987255.1 Hyphomicrobiales bacterium
TTTCGGCGAAAGCGTCCTCGGCGTGACCGGACATGAAGACGAAGGGCGAGGTCACCCCCATCTTGCGCAATTCCTTCATCATGGTGGGGCCATCCATTCCGGGCATGACGACATCGGACACCACCAGGTCGGGCATCTCGCCGCGCGCCAGCATGTCCTCCATGATGTCCAGCGCCGCCTCCGCGGTTTCCGCGGAGTGAATGGTGTAACCGCGCGCGGCGAGCGCCATCTCGGCCAGCTGGCGCACCGAATCTTCGTCCTCCACCAGCAGGATCACGCCATCGCCCGTCAGATCCTCGCGTGGCTCCGAAGCGTCCGGGGATGAGGCTGCGGAAGCCTTGTCCACTTGCGCCCCGGCTTTTTTCTTTTGCCCCGTGCTTTGCTCATTCTCCCCGGGTATGTGGCGAGGCAGGAAAATGCGGAAGGTGGTGCCCTGCCCCGGCCTGGAATCACAGAAGATATAGCCGCCGGTCTGCTTGACGATGCCATAGACGGTCGACAGGCCAAGGCCGGTGCCCTTGCCCACTTCCTTGGTGGTGAAGAAGGGATCGTAGATCTTGTCGAGCACCTCCGGGGGAATGCCCTCGCCGGTATCGGCAATCTCGATGAGGATGTAATCGGCGCCCGGCATGATGTCCGGGGCGATGGCGGCCGCTTCGTGCCTGGGCACGTTGCGGGTGGAGAGGCTCAGCTTGCCGCCCCCTGGCATGGCATCACGGGCATTGACCGCCAGGTTCATGACCACCCGGTCAATCTGGGACGGATCGGCAAGAACGGGCCACAGATCGCGGCCATGCTCGATTTTCAGCTCGATCTTTTCACCCATGATGCGGCGCAGCATGGCGAACATGTCGGACAAAAGGTCGGTCAGGGACAGAACCTTGGGTTGCAGGGTCTGCTTGCGCGAGAAGGCCAGAAGCTGGCGCACCATGGCGGCGGCGCGCCCGGCATTGGTCTTGATGCTCATGATCTGCTCGAAGGAGGGATCCTCCGGGCGGTGCTTCATGAGCAGCATGTCGGCGAAGCCGAGGATGCCGGTGAGCATGTTGTTGAAATCATGGGCGATGCCGCTGACCAGGGTGCCCACGGCCTGCATCTTCTGGCCCTGTTCAAGCTGTTGCATGAGGGCCTGGTGCATGGTGGTGTCGATGACATAGAGAGTGACGCCGCGCGGGGTCTTGCCGTCCTCGTCCAGCTCGGAGGCGGCGATGGTTATCTTGGCGCGGGTATCGGAGCCGCTGACGATGTTGACGTCCGTCTGCGCCTGGGGCTGATGGTCTTCGATGACAGAATTGAACACCGCTTGCAGCTTCTCGCGGTCGGATTCGGGAACGATGTCGAGAATATGACCGCCAAGGCGCGCATTGGAGGCGATCTGCGCCAGGGCGGCATTGAGCATGGTGATGCGGCCATCGGCTCCGGCCATGGCGATGCCCACCGGGGCATTGTTGATGAAGCGGGCCAGCTTCAAGGGCTCGCGCACCTGCTGTGCATCCTCGCTGCGCAGATCGAGCACCAGGGTGCGCGACGGGCGTGGGCGGCCGGAGGCGTCAAAGTCCACACGATGGATGATGCGCACCGGAACGGCCCGGCCGCGGGCATCTTGCAGTTCGGCGAGAAAGCTTTCCTGGCGGCATTCGCCGGGGCGCGGCGCGATGGCCCGCAACTGCGCGGCCACGGCCCGGGGCAGGATATCGTCAAGCCCCAGGCCGCCCTCCATGAGCGCGCCCACATCCAGGCCCAGCCACTGCCCCAAGGTGGCGTTGAGATAGATGATGCGGCCTTCGGCATTGGCCGAAAACAGCCCGGCGGGCATGTTGTCCAGATAATCGATGGTGTGCTGCAGGTCGGTGAAGGCCTTGTCGCGGCTCTCCAGCTCGCCGGTGATGTCGGCCAGCCGCCACAGCACCAGCCCGCCCGCCTCGCCATTGAGCGGCGCGGCCTGGATTTTCATCCAGACATGGGAATCGGCGCGCGCGCCGGGCACATCGAGCCCCGGCTGGAGATAGAACTCGCTGGCGCCGCGCTCGCCATCGCGCGCCTTGATGGAGAGATTGTAGATGCGCTGGGCGACATCGGGCACCCCGGCATAGAGATTGTCCACCCCGGCCAGCCGCTTGATGCCGGCGGCATCCAGCAGGGCGCGATAGGCGGCATTGGCATAGACCGGGCGGCCGCGCTCATCGGTGACGACACAGGCCTCGCCACAGGCATCCAGAACGGATTCAAAAAAGGCGCGCATGCGCTCCATGCGGCCGAAATGCAGAAATCCGGCGGCCCATGCCAGCAGACCGGCAAGCCCGGCGAAGGCCAGAATGGCGGCCGCAATCAGCGCATAGGCACGCAAACCGGTTGCACCATCGGCTGCCGCCAGCCCCAGAAAGGCGGTGGCGGCCAAAGCCGACAGGGCAAGAAAAACGGCCAGGATTGCGCGGCCAATGGAGGATTTTCCGGTCCGCTTGAAGGATGTGGTCTCGTTCATGTCTTGCAGCGCCATGCCGGTCTTGTGCCCCTGTCAGTTTTGCCCGATTGATCAACGTCTGCCAAAACGCCACCGGTTCCGCACTGCGCCGGTCCCTTCTGCACATGGGAGGAAGCTGCAAAGACTGCTGGCGCGGCAAGCATCAGCGCGCGAAAAGCTACGGCAGAATCATCCTTTTGGCTGAAAAATCAATGCCTTGCAGCCATATCCTCCAGACGGGCGCGAGCGCGGGACAAACAAACGAATCACCTTCAGTATATGGAAAAATGCCGCCGCCGCCAGCCTTGCCGGAAGTCTTTCATTAACCATATGAAAAGGCTGAATGAATAAACTTTCCGCCAGAATCGAAATCAGCGGCATGGAAAAATGTTGAACAGACCGGCGGAGGCTGCAGCACACATCGCGGCACATGGCGCGCAGCGGCAATCCGCTGCGGGAATGCATGCCACCCTGGAGCAGCTGCAAAGGCTCTTTTTGTGGCTCTTCGTCTTTTCCGGCTGGCTGGTGATTATCGAGCCGGCCCCCTACGAGGTGCTTTTCGTCATCACCTTGCTGGTGCACCTTTCAGGGGGAATGGTGGCAACGGTCTTTTCCGCGCCACTGATCGTCTTTGCCACTCTTTACAACATTGGCGGTTTCCTGAGCGCCATGCAGGTGGTGGAGAACGCCTCCAGGGCCTTCACCTTTGTCATCGTCTCCACCTACATGGCGGTGACGGCCGTCTTCTTTTCCATGGTGGTGGCGAAGGATCCGATGCGGGTCATCCCGGTGATCCGCAACGCCTGGATTGTGGCCGCCGTCATCGCCTCCATCAATGGCATGATCGGCTATTTCGACATTGCCGGCATGGGCGATGTCTGGGCTCCCATCCAGCGCGCCCAGGGCACCTTCAAGGATCCCAATGTGCTCTCCACCTTCCTGGTGACCCCCGCCATCTTGCTCATCCAGGGATTCATGCTGGGCAACCAGAAACGGCCCATCCTCTCTGCGCTGGCGTTGCTCATCATTCTGGCGGGCATCTTCCTGGCCTTTTCGCGCGGCGCATGGGCAGTGACGGCGGGCTCGGTCATCATTCTGGCGGGTGTCACCTTCATGGTCACGCCCCATGCCGGCTTGCGGGCGCGAATCATCCTGCTCACCATTGCCGGATTCCTGGCGGCAGCGGCCCTGCTGGCTTTCCTTCTGTCCTTTGCCTCCATCCGCAACATGTTCATGGAGCGTTTTGCGCTGCTGCAACCCTATGATGCCGGCGAGACGGGGCGTTTCGCCAACCAGATGCGTTCCCTGCCCATGCTGCTGACGCGGCCCAACGGGTTTGGCCCCTTCGGCTTTGCCGCCATCTTCGGAGAAGATCCGCACAACGTCTATATCAATGCCTTTTCCGCCTATGGCTGGCTGGGCGGGCTGTCCTACATTCTGCTGATCGTCTCCACCCTCCATGCCGGTTTGCGGGCCATTCTCACCGAAACGCCATGGCGCGATTACGCCATCGCCTTTCATGCGCCGCTGGTCATGCTCATCCTTCAGGGCCTGCAGATCGACACCGATCACTGGCGGCACTTCTATATCCTGACGGGCGTGACATGGGGGCTGTTCGCGGCCAGCGAGATGTACCGCTTGCGCGGTGGCAGGTGGGCATCTCCATCAACAGCCTGAAGACCATCCTCCCCCCTGCCAACCACACATAGTGTCCCCATGATCGGGATGATTGGCAGGGGGTGAGGATGGACGCGCAAGCGCTTTTTCAAGACACTCAGGTGGCCGGAGAAAAGCTGATCAGGAAAAGAAAATGGTCGGAGCAGCAGGATTTGAACCTGCGACCCCCACACCCCCAGTGTGGTGCGCTACCGGGCTGCGCTATGCTCCGACCGGAGAGCCTTCGGGCAAGCCCCAAGGCAGACAGGGCTATAGCATTCCAAGGCGCAAAGAAAAAGGTTTTTTTGCACTGCGCCAACCGGGCATCTTCATCAACCGTCTGAAAACCATCCTCACCCCATGCCAATCATCCCGATCATGGGACACCACGGGTGGTTGGCAGGGGGTGGGGATGGGCGCGCTGGCGTTTTCAAAGATCCCCAACTGATATATCAGCTCTCCCCGGGCTGCTCCAGACCCTCAAGGGTGTGCAGCAGCAGGCGCCTGGCATTGGCCAGGTCGGTGAGGGCCAGTTTCAGCTCCTCCACCTGGGCGCGGCCCAGGACGGGCGGGCGGGCGGCGCGCTCGA
>JALSNA010000091.1 GCA_026987255.1 Hyphomicrobiales bacterium
CGGGTGATTGTCACATCGCAATCGCGCAATGCCTGGGCGATGTAATGGCCCGTGGTCTGGCCTTCCACCGTGGCATTGAGCGCCAGGATGATCTCCTTCACCTCCGGCTGGGCGGCGCGCGCCACCAGCGCCGGGATGTTGAGATCCTCCGGCGTCATCCCGTCGATGGGCGAGAGCACCCCGCCGGTGACGTGATAAAGCCCATGAAAGGCCCCCGCCCGCTCCAGCGCCCACAGGTCGGAGATGTCCTCCACCACGCAGATGATATCGCGGCGGCGCTTGTCGCTGGCGCAGATGGCGCACGGAACTTCGCTGTCCAGGTTGCCGCATTCGGGGCAGGTGCGCACCGTTTCGGCCGCCGCCTGCAGGGCCCGCGCCAGCGGATCGAGCAGGCTCTGGCGGTTTTTCATCAGATGCAGGGCCGCCCGCCGCGCCGAGCGCGGCCCGAACCCGGGCAGCCGCGCCAGCAGCTGGATCACGCGGCCGATCTGCGCTCCTGTGGTCTTGTGCTCCATCGGCATGCAAGGATCTCGCAAGGGGGAAGGGCGGGGGGCTCACATGCCCAGGTTCAGGCCCGGCGGCAGGGACAGCCCGCCAGTGGCCTCGCGCATCTTCTCCGCCACCAGCGCCTCCATGCGCGCCTTGGCGTCGTTGTGGGCGGCCATGACCAGGTCCTCGACGATCTCCTTTTCCTCCTCCTTGAGCAAGGATGGATCGATCTCCACCGCCGTCATCTCGCCCTTGCCGGTGAGGGTGACGCTGACCATGCCGCCGCCCGCGGTGCCCATGACGCGGGTTTCGGCCAGCTCCTCCTGCATGCGCTGCATGCGTTCTTGCATTTCCTGCACCTGCTTCATCATGCCGCCAAGGCCTTTCATGTCTCCTCCTCGCTCTCTTGCGGTGTCCGCGCAGCACCGGGCGGGCGCACATCGACGATGCGCGCATCCGGGAACTGCTCCAGAATGCGTTTGACCTGCGGATGCGCCTGCGCCCGGCTCATCAGGGAATCGCGCAGCCTTTGCTCACGCTCCATGATGGTTTCGCCGCCGCCTGTTTCCGACAGGCTGACCAGCCAGCGTTGCCCCGTCCAGGCCCGCAGCTTGCGCCCCAGATCGGCCGGCAGATCGCGCGGCGCGCCCGCCGTCAGGGCGATTTCCAGCACCCCCGGCGCCACCCGCACCGGCCGCACATGGCGCTCCAGGGCGTCCTTGGCCTTCAGGTCGCGATGGGTTTCGGCCAGCTTGACGATCTCCTCGAAGCTTTGCGGCTGCGCCAGCTTGCGCGCCGTGGCCGCCTGCGCGCCCGGCGCGGGCGGTTGCGGCGGCAGATCGCGCCCGTCATCTGCGGCGCGCGCCTGCGTCCTTGCGCTCCCGCCACCTGTTGGCGTGGCAGGGGAGGGGGCCGGCGGCGCGCCTTCTTGCTCTTGCAGCCTGCGCACCAGCTCGCCGGGCGTGGGCATGTCCGCCGCATGGGCCAGGCGGATCAGCACCATCTCCGCCGCCGGCAGGGGGCGTGCGGCGGCGGCCACCTCGCCTATGCCTTTCAGCAGCATCTGCCAGGCGCGCGTCAGGGCGGCCATGGAGAGGTCTTCCGCCAGCTTCAGCCCGCGGCTGCGCTCTTCTTCGCTGATGGCGGCATCCGCCCCCTCCGCGCCCAGGATCTTCAGCCGCGTGACCAGATGGGTGAAGGCCGCAAGGTCATTGAGAATGGTCAGAGGCTCCGCCCCCAGCGCATGGCTTTCCGCCAGCCCTTCCAGGGCCTTGCGCATCTTCCCGCCCATGACGGCGGCGAACAGATCGATGACGCGGGCGCGATCCACCAGCCCCAGCATGGCCGCCACATCCTCCGCCTTCACCGAATCGCCGCCATGGGCCATGGCCTGATCGAGCAAGGACAGGGCATCGCGCACCGAGCCTTCCGCCGCCCGCGCGATCTGGCGCAGGGCCGCCTCCTCGCAGCCCATGTTCTCCGCCTCGCAAACATGCGCCAGGTGTGTCATCAAGGTGGCCGCATCCACCCTCTTCAAGTCGAATCTCTGGCAACGCGACAGCACGGTGACCGGCACCTTGCGGATTTCCGTGGTGGCGAAAATGAATTTCACATGCTCCGGCGGCTCTTCAAGCGTCTTCAACAGGGCGTTGAAGGCCGCCTTGGAGAGCATGTGCACCTCGTCGATGATATAGACCTTGTAACGCGCCGCGATCGGCCGGTAGCGCACCTGCTCGATGATTTCGCGCACATTGTCCACCCCGGTGTGGGAGGCCGCGTCCATCTCCATCACGTCCACATGGCGCGATTCCAAGATGGCGGCGCAATGCTCGCCCATTTCCGGCATCTTCACCGTCGGCTTGTCGGCCAGCGAATAATTGAGCGCCCGCGCGATCAGCCGCGCGGTGGTGGTCTTGCCTATGCCGCGCACCCCGGTGAGCATGAAGCCTTGCGCGATGCGCCCGGTCTCGAAGGCATTGGACAGGGTGCGCACCATGGCATCCTGGCCCACCAGCTCCTCGAAGCATTTGGGGCGGTATTTGCGCGCCAGCACGCGATAGGCGCTCTGGCCGCCACTGGGCGTATCGCTGGAGGCTCCGGTCAATTGGCGTTCCCCTGGCCTTGCGTGGGTTGCCGGCAAGTCGGGAGGGCATCCCGCGCCGCCGCCTGTGCATGGCCCGTTGGATATGCCCCGGCCCGCGGCGGCAGGTGGAAGGCTGGACGCGACCCGCGCTGAAAAACCGGCTGGGCTGCTTCCTTCCGGACCTGACCCGCTGGCGCGGATAGCGCGCCCGCGCCAGCCTTCCGCCCCCTATATCGGACGTTCCGCGCCGCGATGCAAGCCCCTTGATGCCCGCCACGCATTTTCCCGGATGGAAAAAAGAACAGATTTGTTCCAATATTGTTCTTGATTTGTATTGATGCATGCGTTACCCTTGGGCAAAGGTCGAGGCAAAGGAGCGAGGGGCCGGATCATGGTTTCCAGGGTTGCGACAGTGGCGTTTCAGGGCATCGAGGCGCGCCTGGTGGATGTCCAGGTGCAGATTTCCTCCGGGCTCGTCGCCTTTTCCATCGTCGGCCTGGCGGACAAGGCGGTGGCCGAAAGCCGCGAGCGGGTGCGCGCCGCCCTGCAGGCCATCGGCCTGGCCCTGCCGGCCAGGCGCATCACCGTCAATCTCGCCCCCGCCGATCTGCCCAAGGAGGGCAGCCACTATGATGTGCCCATCGCCCTGGCGCTGCTTTCGGCCATGGGCATCATCCCGGCCGATTTTCTCGACCGGTATCTGGTCATTGGCGAGCTCTCCCTCGATGGCGGCCTGACCGCCACCGCCGGGGCCCTGCCCGCCGCCATGGCTGCCCATGCCAGCGGCAAGGGGCTCTTGTGCCCCGCCGCCAATGGCCCGGAGGCCGCCTGGGCCGGCGAGGAGGTGGATGTCCTGGCCCCCGCCACCCTGGTGCAGATCGTCAACCATCTGCGCGGCGCCCAGGTGCTCTCCCGGCCGGCGCCGAAAATGGCCGAGGCAGCGGCGGACATGCCCGATCTGGCCGATGTGCGCGGCCAGGAGGCCGCCAAGCGGGCCCTGGAGATCGCCGCCGCCGGTGGCCACCACATGCTCATGACCGGCCCGCCCGGTGCTGGCAAGTCCATGCTGGCGGCGCGCCTGCCCTCCATCCTGCCGCCCATGAGCGCCCGCGAGATGCTGGAAAGCTCCATGGTCGCCTCCATTGCCGGAGAGCTGGCCGATGGCGCCATTTCTCCCATCCGCCCCTTCCGCAGCCCCCACCACACCGCCTCGCAGGTCTCGCTCTCCGGCGGCGGCATGCGCGCCCGCCCCGGCGAGATGTCCCTGGCCCATCACGGGGTGCTCTTTCTCGATGAATTGCCGGAGTTCTCGCCGCGCGCCCTGGAGGTGCTGCGCCAGCCGCTGGAGACCGGCGAGATCACCGTCGCCCGCGCCAGTTATCATGTCACCTGGCCGGCGCGCTTCCAGCTCATCGCCGCCATGAACCCGTGCAAGTGCGGCCATGCCGGGGAGCCGGGATATGCCTGCCGCCGCGGCCCGCGCTGCGCCGCCGATTATCAGGCCCGCATTTCCGGGCCCTTGCTTGACCGCTTCGATCTGCGCATCACCCTGCCCAGGGTCAGCGCCCTCGATCTGGCCTTGCCGCCGCCATCGGAAGGCTCCGCCGAAGTGGCCGCCCGCGTCGCTGCCGCCCGCGACATCCAGCGCGCCCGTTATGAAGCCCTGGGGCTGGAGGGCGTGACCACCAACGCCCAGGCCCCCGCCAGGGCCCTGGAGGAGACCGCAAGGCCCGATGCCGATGGCATGAAGCTGCTCACCGAAGCAGCCGAGACCCTGCGCTTGTCGGCCCGCGGCTTTCATCGCATCTTGCGCGTGGCCCGCACCCTGGCCGACCTGCAAGCGGCCCCGGTGCCGGGCCGCGCCCACATCGCCGAGGCCCTGGCCTATCGTGGCCAGCCCGCCCAGGCCGCCATGCAGGCCGCCTGAGCAAAGACAATCGCGCTGTGGTCAAGCTCAAGCTCCGCCCCCATGGCGAAAAGCCTCACCACCCTCCATTGGCGCATGTGAAGTATTCACAACAGATTGAATACACAGCATTTTCTGGCATTCTGACAATCCGTGAATTGCAAGGTTCTGACAGATTTTCTGTCAGAACCTTGCAATTTACTTGGGGCCAAAAATGATG
>JALSNA010000092.1 GCA_026987255.1 Hyphomicrobiales bacterium
TCCGCTGCCATTTGCCGATACGGCTATACTCGCGGCGGATGGCAGGGGATGGAGGATGGTCTTCAGACTGGGGAAACAAAAGAAATCCTCCATCCGCTGCCATCTGCCGATACGGCTATACTCGCGGCGGATGGCAGGGGATGGAGGATGGTCTTCAGACCGGGAAAAAAAAGAAATCCTCCATCCGCTGCCATCTGCCGCTCCATTCCCCCTTGCGGGACTCAGGTCCGGGCACGAATGACCGGGAGGTGCGCTGTTGAAACTCGTTCCCGACGCCATGCATGAAGCCTTCAGGCAGGCGCGCGCCGCGGCGGCCCGTGGCGAGGTGCCGGTGGGCGCGGTGATTGCCGATGCGCAAGGGCGCATTGTGGCGCGTGCCGGCAACCGCACGGTGGAATTGCGCGACCCCACGGCCCATGCGGAGATCCTGGCCATTCGCCAGGCCTGCGAGAAGCTGGCTTCGGAGCGGCTGACGGAGTGCGATCTGTTCGTCACCTTGGAGCCATGCGCCATGTGTGCGGCGGCCATCTCCCATGCCCGCATCCGCAGGCTCTATTACGCCGCCGATGATGAAAAGATGGGGGCGGTGGCCCACGGCCCGCGGTTCTTTGCCCAGCCCACCTGCCACCATGCTCCGGAGGTCTATGACGGACTGGGGGCGAAAGAGGCAGCCATGCTGTTGAGGGATTTCTTCGCCGCCCGCCGCTGACCCGTTACAGCCACAGATAGCCGAGGGTTCCTTGCGCGGGGATGGACAGCGCCCGCGCCAGCAGGAAGCGGCTGGGCATGCGGCGGATCACCCGGGGCGAGCGGAAGAAGACATGCGCGCCGCTTTGCGCCACCCGCACCAGCCTGCGCGACCAGCACGGATGGACATCGAAGCGATGGTAGTGGGTGACCATGGCGAAGCGGCGCAATGTCCTGGCGATGGGGCCGAAGCGCCCGGGCCGCACGACGCCGGAGGAATCCACCATATCGAGAATGCGGCCCGCCAGCTGCTCCATGCGGACAAAGACGGCGTGGTTGCGCGGCGCAAGGGCGTGATGATCACAGGCGAATGAAAACTGGCAGCCGCTGCGCCGCCGCGAACCCTGGAAGACCACCGCGCAGATGCTGGAAGGATAGGCCCGCGAGGCCACCCGGTTGAGAATGGTGGCGGCCACCGCGACCTGCCCTTCCAGAGCCTCGCCACGCGCCTCGTGGTAGAGAGCGATGGCCAGGCAGCGGCGCTGCGCACCGCGTTCCATGCCCGGGAGCCTGGCCATGACGCTTTGCGTCAGTGCCCAGGCATGCGCCAGGATACCGGCCGGCTCGCCTGCTGCCGCCGGATGGCCCGCGCCACCAAGAACTCCGATGAACGCCATGAACAGCCCGATTCTGAAAATGGAAAACCGACGCATGAAATACCCCCGAACTCAACTCAGGGGCGAACTTCTCAAAAAAACCTGAAATATTGGTTGATTCCCTCAGGACAATCCAGATGACACCGGAAACCCTTCGCATGCAAAAACCCCCTTTCCCTTGCGGGAAAAGGGGCTCTCTTGCACCCTCTCGCCTGCATTGGCGGCTCAGAAACGGTAATTGACGCCCACGCGCAGGATGCTGGCGTTGTCGTCATACCAGTAGGGATCGTTGTCCTCGGTGCGGCCCTTGTGCTTGCCGAAATCCATGTAGAGATATTCCGCCTTGGCGCTCCAGCGGTCCGTGAGGGCGTATTCAAGCCCGGCGCCGATGACCCAGCCGGTGCGCATCCTGGCATCCCAGGAGGATTCGTTCCAGTTGTTGCCCACCGTCCAGTTGTCCGTCTGCATGAAAGCCAGCCCGGCGGTGCCGTAGAAGAGCATATCCCGCCCCAGGACATAGCCCAGCCGGCCGCGCACCGTGCCCCACAGGGGGCCGAACTGGGGCTTCCAGGAATGGCCGTCATAGACGGGCTTGTCATCGCGTGAGAGGTTCATCACGCCGATTTCGCCCTCCACTCCGGCCAGGACCGAATTGGTGAGCATGAAATTGTATCCGGCAGAGAGCGAGCCGGTGAAGCCATCTGGCTTGACGCTGTCATAACCGTGGTTGTTGTTGCGATTCAGCTGCTGGCGGCTCTCGCCGAAGCCATAGCCCAGGGAGGCGCCCAGATAGAAACCGCTCCAGCGCGCGGCATTGCCATATGAATTGCCATATGACACATCCGGCGCGCCGCGCGCCGGGGTGGTGACGATGGCCGCCGCGTGGGCATCCAGACGGTCTGCCTTGGCCAGCTTCGGCGCATTCTGGGCCACGGCGGGCTCACAGGCGGAAAATTGCGCCAGCGCCGCAAGGCAGGCGAAAAAGGTGCTCATGGACATGTGTTTTCCCTCTCGTCCCGGTGAAGTGCATTCCCCAGGCCCCACGAGAGGGATATTGGTAAAGGTCCATGACCCTTGCTGGGCGCATTACTGGCAGGCGGGGGGAAAGATCAAGGCGGATGGGGCGCGTTTGTGGCGCAAATCCGCCGATGGGGGCTCTTATATCAACTGTCTCAAGGGCCATCCTCGCCCCCTGCCAACCACCCGTAGTGTCCCATGGTGTCCCATGATTGGGGTGGTTGGCAGGGGGCGAGGATGGGCGCGCAAGCGTTTTTCAGGGCGTAGACCCATAAACCCCGATCGGCATTTTGGCGCCAGACGACAGCTCCTTCACACAGGTTTCTCAAATCCGGCGGATGGCCGTGACGGGGCCGCCGCCGCCTGCCTCGATGCGCCCCAGAGCCTCCTTCAGCGGCTCGATGGCCACCCGCATGTGGTGGGCATTGGCGTGGATGATGCGCGTTTCGTCCACCATCATGGCCACATGGCCTGTCCAGAAGATCAGATCGCCCGCCCGCAGGCGGCCCGCCCGCGCCAGGGATAGCGGCAGGGGCGCGCCCAGTGTCCGGGCCTGATCGCCCGAATCGCGCGGCACGGTCTCATGTCCGGCCATGCGCAGGGCCATCTGCACCAGCCCCGAGCAGTCGATCCCGGCGCTGGAGCAGCCGCCCCACAGGTAGGGGGCATGGAGGAACATGCGGGCAATTTCCACCGGCCCGAGCTGCGGCTCATCGAGCCGCCGCAGGTGATGGCGCGGAACATGGCCGCCCCCGGCCAGGCGCGCGAAACGCCCCGTCCATTGGCGGATGCGCACTTGCGCCCCCATGTAGAGCGGCCGCGCCGGAGCGGCCTTGATGTCCGGGGCGGGAAAGATCAGCGTTTGCGGCAAGCACGGCGTATGGGTGGCCGCACGCCCGTCATCCTCCACGAGCAGGCTGGCGCGCATGAAGCCCTCGTAGCCATCGCGCCGCAAGCGCACCTGCCGCCACGCGCCTTGCCCGGCCAGCACATCGAGCGTCTCGCCGAACAGCGCCTGGGTCAACTGACGGGCGCCGGCGCGCGGGGCGTCCATGATGGGGCCGATGGGGGCGGCCAGGCGCATGGCGGCGCAAGTCATGGCGCTTTTCCCTCGTTTTCGGCCGCCTGGCGGATCATGTTGGCCAGCCGGTCGAGATAGAGCGCCCCTTCCAGGGTGCGCTGGATCAGCACATTGCGCCGGTCATCGGGATCGCGGCGGCGGGCGAGCAGCTTGTGACGGCCCATGGCGTTCAGCGCCCGGGTGATCACCGGCTTGGTCACCCCCAGTTTGGCCGCCAGGCCGCGCACCGTGTGCGGCGGCGGGTCGAGATAGACGCTGAGCAATATGGCCATCTGGCGGGCCGACAGATCCGGGTCGTCATCGCGCACCATGGCCAGGGAAACATCCCGCCACAGCCGCAGGGCCTTTTCTTCCGTCAGATGCATCGCCATGGGCGGCTCTTGCCTGTTCCCGTTGCCAGAGCTGTTCATTACGCTTCCGTTTCATTCAAGCGGATTTCCCGCCAGATGGCAAGGGTAGCCCTAGTTGTTTTTGATAATAATTAGCATTTATTGCCTGATCATGTTATGCTGGCTTCATCCGGCGACAAGACAATGAAGACGGCAGGGCCGGCAGACTCCAAGGGGGCATGGCCCTCCAGGGGGCACGAGCCGGCCCGTCAAGAACCGAGAAAGGAGGAACGCCCATGCCCATGACCATGCAGGACATCACCAATCCCGGTGCGGCCGGAACCACCACCGGATTTCCCGATGCGCCCACTGGCTGGAGCATCGAGATGGCAAGAGACACCGCCCGCTCCATGGGCCTGGAACTGACGGAGGATCACTGGGAGGCCATCCGGGTGCTGCAAGGGGCCTACCGCGACGAGGCCAGCCCGCCGTTGCGCAGGCTGCATGACGCGCTCGATGCGCGCTTTTCCGCCAAGGGCGGCATGAAGCATCTCTACGAGCTTTTTGGCGGTGGCCCGGTGACGCGTGGCTGTCTGCTGGCCGGCCTGACGCCACCCGGCGGCGCCTCGGATGCCGGCGCAGGTCTTCAGGTGTAGAAGGGTATCCGTTTTGTAATCCATCATCACTTTACCTTCCAGTGGCTGGAAGGTGAAGCATGTCTCCTCCCGTTGCCAATTGAACACCAGAAGGGAGGAATGGACGATGAAATTCAACTGGAGCCTGGCGCTGGCGGTTGCCGGTGCCGCCGTGGTGGGGGCCGTCTGGATCGCTAGGGCGTAGACCCATAAACCCCGCGCCGCCAGTTAGCCGGATTTTTGTTCTGGCAAGGCGCAGCCCCGCAGGAATAGCGGGGCTATTTCAAGGGG
>JALSNA010000093.1 GCA_026987255.1 Hyphomicrobiales bacterium
GGCGCAGGAGACAGGCGCGGCCATCGGAATCAAAGCCGATGATGGTGGATTCCACCCCCACGGCGCATTCGCCGCCATCGAGAATGACCGCCACATCATCTGCCAGCGGGCTTTCGGCCACGTGCCCGGCTTCGGTGGGCGAAAGCTGGCCGGAGATATTGGCCGAAGGGGCCACCACCGGGCCACCGAAGGCTTCCAGCAATTGCCGCGCCAGCGGATGGGCCGGGACGCGGATGGCCAGGGTGTCCAGCCCGGCGCTGGCCAGCAGGGAGACGGGGCAATCCGGGACGCGCGGCACCACGAGAGTCAGCGGGCCGGGCCAGAAACGCTCCGCAAGCCGCCGGGCGGCAGCGGAGAAACGGCCCAGTCTCATGGCCTCTTGCAGACCGGCAACGTGGGCGATGAGGGGATTGAAACGCGGGCGGCGCTTGGCGGCAAAGATCGCCGCCACCGCTTTGTCATTGGCGGCATCGGCGCCCAGGCCATAGACCGTCTCGGTGGGAAAGGCCACCAGCTGGCCCGCCTTCAGGGCGCTGGCCGCCGCCTCGATACTGGTGGAAATGTCCGCCATGCGTCTTTGAGCCGTCTGCGCAAGAGGTTAGAGTGGGCATTCAGTAGAGCCGCGCGCCATGGCGGGCGTCAAGGGGTGAAAGAGGGAATGCCATGAACTGGAAGCCGCAGACGGAGGAGACCGCCCACAGCCTGCTGAAGCTGACCGGCTTCGGCAAGGCGCTGGATGACGGCCAGATCGCCGGGCTGGATCGTGAGCTGGTCATGGCCATCCTCGATGAGGCGGGGCGCTTTGCGCAAAGCGAAATTGCGCCGCTCAACCGCGCCGGGGATGTGCATGGCTGCACCTTCGATGCGCAAAGCGGAGAGGTCACCACGGCGCCGGGCTGGAAGGCGGCCTATGAGGCCTTCTGCGCCGCCGGGTGGGCGAGCGCCGCGGGCCCACGGGAACATGGCGGGCAGGGCATGCCGCTGGTTCTGTCACTGGCCCTGCAGGAGCTGTGGAACAGCGCCTCCATGGCCTTCGGCCTGGGGCCGCTTCTGACCCAGGGGGCCTGCGAGACCCTGGCGCGCTTTGGTTCGGAAGAGCTCAAGGCGCACTATCTGCCGCAGATGATTTCCGGCGCATGGGCGGGCACCATGTGCCTGACCGAGCCGCAGGCGGGATCCGATCTGTCCACCATCCGCACCCGTGCCGAGCCCGATGGCAAAGGCGGATATTGGCTGCACGGGGAGAAAATCTTCATCAGCTATGGCGAGCACGACCTGACGGAGAACATCATCCATCTGGTGCTGGCGCGGCTGCCCGATGCCCCGGCGGGGACACGCGGGCTGTCGCTGTTCCTGGTCCCCAAGGTTCTGCCCGATGGCGGCCGGAATGCGGTGCGGGCGGGCGGGCTGGAGCACAAGATGGGCATTCACGGATCGCCGACGGTGAGCCTGCTTTTCGAGGGCGCGCAAGGGCGGCTGGTGGGCGAGGCCAACCGCGGGCTGCATCACATGTTCACCATGATGAACAACGCGCGATTGCACATCGGCATGCAGGGGGTGGCGGTGGCCGAGCGGGCCTGGCAGAAGGCCCTGGCCTTCGCCCGCGAGCGCCGCCAGGGGCGCAGGCCGGGGCGCGAGGGGCCGGTGCCCATCATCGAGCATGCGGATGTGCGGCGCATGCTGCTGGACATGCGGGTCAAGGTCATGGCGGCGCGCGCCATCTGCCATGAGACCGCCTGGTGCATGGATCTGGCGCGGCAGGCCCCCGATGCGGCACTGCGCGCCCAGGCGGCGGAGCGTGCCGCGCTGCTCACGCCGGTGGCCAAGGCCTTCGGCACCGATGTGGGGGTGGAGGTGGCCGATGCGGCCATCCAGGTGCATGGCGGCATGGGCTACATGGAGGAGACAGGCGTTGCGCAACTGCTGCGCGATGCGCGCATTGCGCCCATCTATGAAGGCACCAACGGCATCCAGGCGCTGGATCTGGTGATGCGCAAACTGGGGCTGGATGGCGGGCTGGCCATGCAGCGCTACATGGATGGGGCGGCCCGCATCATCACCACGGCGAAGGAGACATCTTCCCTGGCCGCGGTGGCCGAGCGGCTGGCCTGGGCCTTGCGCACCCTCGGCGAGGCGACGCGCTTCATGGGGGCGGCCATCGAGGCCCGCGATGAGCGCGCCCAGGCCTCGGCGGTGTCCTTCCTGCGGCTTTTTGCTCTCTTTGCCGGCGGGCTGGCGCTGTTGCGCGGCGCGCAGGCGGAGGCAGATGCACAGCGCATCTTCCTGGCGGAGCATTACGCCGCCAGCCTGCTGCCGGAAACCGCCGGGCTGAAACTGCGCATCATGCATTCAGGTGGCATCGTCTCGCGCGAGGCCCTCGATATTCTGCGCGGAGATACTCCATGACAACACTCCTGCTCAGCCATCCTGCCTGCCGGATGCATGCGGTGCCCGATGGCCACCCGGAGCGGCCGGAGCGGCTGGCGGCGATCGAGAAGCTGCTGGCCAGCCCCCATTTCGACGCCCTGGCGCGCGAGGAGGCCCCGGCGGCCTCGCGCTCTGCATTGCTTTCAGCCCATGGGCAAGAGCATGTGCGCGAAATCTTCGGGCGGATTCCGCAAGAGGGGCTGGAGGCGCTCGATGCCGACACCTGGCTTTCGCCGCACAGCCTGGAGGCGGCCCTGCATGCGGCCGGGGCGGGCATCCGGGCCGTCGATGCGGTGGCCAACCTGGAGGTGGACAACGCCTTTTGCGCCATCCGCCCGCCGGGGCACCATGCGGAAAGCCACCGCGCCATGGGTTTTTGCCTGTTCAACAATATCGCCATAGCCGCCCGCCATGCCCAAAGGGCCTATGACGTGGAGCGGCTGGCCATCGTCGATTTCGATGTCCATCACGGCAATGGCACACAGGAGATCTTCTGGGATGATGCGGGCGTTCTCTATTGCTCCACCCACCAGAGCCCGGCCTATCCGGGATCGGGCGATGCGCAAGAGACCGGGGCGCATGGCAACGTGATCAATTGCCCCCTGCCCCCGTCATCGGGGCCCGAAGCCTTCCGCGCCGCGGTGCGCGAGCGCATCCTGCCCGCTGTTGACGCCTTCGAGCCGGAGTTCGTGTTCATCTCCGCCGGCTTCGATGCCCACGAGAAGGATCCGCTGGCCTCCTTGCGGCTGCGCGAGGAGGATTTCGTGTGGATCACCCTGTGTCTGACGGAGCTTGCCGGGCGCCATTGCGATGGGCGCATTGTCTCCATGCTGGAAGGCGGCTATGACTTGCCTGCGCTGGCCGCTTCGGCGGCGGTGCATGTGCAGGCTTTGATGAAGGGAGCGCGAGGCGATGGCTGACAAGGCGGTGAACGACATGAGCTTTGAAGAAGCGGTGGCGGAGCTGGAAAAAATCGTCGGCGAGCTGGAGCGCGGCTCGGTGCCACTGGAGAAGTCCATCGCCATCTACGAGCGCGGCGAGGCGCTCAAGAAGCGCTGCGAGGCGCTGTTGAGGCAAGCCGAGGCGCGCATCGAAAAGATCACCCTGGACAAGGACGGCAAGCCCACAGGCAGCGAGCCGCTGGACGTGGAGGATCAGAGTCCGGGCACATGAATTTGCATGGCATTTGCGAGATTCATGGGGCCAGAGGGAAGAGTCCGCAAATGCAGCGGGTCGGCTTTCAGTAAGGGCAGTCACAAATAGAACAGTTTGGCGAAAAATCGCAATTGGCGCTTCTCTTGGCCAATACATCAAAAGGCAATGAAGCAACAAAAGGTTATGGGATGCATCATTTGATTATCCAGAACATCCCTCTTCAATATATCCGGAAGATGTCCTGATGGGTGCCGGTGCGGCGCAAAACGATCATGCGACCGTCGTCAAGCACCTCATAAATGAGCAGCCAGTCCGGTCCGATATGGGCATCCATGCACTGTTGAAAATCCCCCCGCAAGGGATGGGGGCGGTATTTGTCCGGCAAACATCCCGTTTTCTGGAGGATGTCCAGCGTCTCTTTCAGTTTTGAAAGATCGTGACCGCGCTTCTTCATCCTTCGCACATCGCGCCGGAAGCGGGCGGTGGGACGCAGCTCCCGGTTTTGCACGTCAGCCCGCCTTGTTCAGGATATCATCCAGCAATGCTCCGGCATCATCATATCCGGGAAGATTGTGCGGGTCTTCATTCAGGGCCGCTCTGGTTTCGTCATTGGGGATGCGCAGGGGAAAAGGCACGCCCTTGTGCAACGCCACCTGCTTCAGAAAAATGGTTATGGCCTCGCTGGTGCTCAGGCCCAGACGGCTGAGGATTTCCTCCGCCTCGGTCTTGACATCCGGCTCCAGCCGAACACTGAGATATGCCGTCTTGGCCATGACTTCATCCTTCCTTGCCTGCCTTGATCAGGATGTAACACGAATGTGTTACGCTGACAAGCCTTGCGGCCATGCCTATCCCCTCACACGTGCTGGCCGCCGTTGATGTGCAGCTCCGCGCCGGTGACATAGGAGGAGGCCTCGGTGCACAGGAAGTAGATGGCCTTGGCCACCTCCTCCGGCTGGCCGAGGCGGCGCAGGGGGATGTTCTCGACGATCTTCTCGGTGCCCGGCGAGAGGATGGAGGTCTCGATCTCGCCCGGCGAGATGGCGTTGACCCGCACCCCGTGAGGGCCGAAGTCATGGGCCATTTCGCGCGTCAGGGAGGCCA
>JALSNA010000094.1 GCA_026987255.1 Hyphomicrobiales bacterium
TTCGCCGCGCCGGTGCTGGAGGCGCTGTGCGACGATCTCAACACGCCACGGGCCATTGCCGCCCTGCACCAGCTCGATGCCGCGCAGCTGGCCGCTTCGCTGAAGGCCCTGGGCTTTGCCGGCAACATCGCCGATCCGCGCGCCAGGGCGGTGGACGAAGAAAGGATCGAGGCCCTCATATCGGCGCGCAAGGCGGCACGCGCCGCCAGGGACTGGGCCGAAGCCGACCGCATCCGCGACCAGCTGGCCGCGGAAGGCATCATCCTCAAGGACGGCCCGGAAGGCACGACATGGGAACTGAAGAGGTAGTCATGACCATACCCGAAACGCCCACACCAAATCCCGATGCGGGCCCGCCGAAGTGGCTGATCTATGGCATTGCCGCCAAGGTGGGGATCATCGCCGCGGCCATTATCGGCGTGCTGTGGTGGAAGGGGTTCATCTTCTGAATCCGCAACCTGAGTGCAACCCTTTGCGGGAGCGGGACTTTTGCCTTGTATGACCAATAGCGTGACAGCCAGCGGGGCGGCGATGAAAAAACAGCGTCTGTATCTTTACGACACCACCTTGCGCGACGGGGCGCAAACGCCGGGGATCGATTTCTCGGTGGAGGAGAAGAAAACCATCGCGCGCATGCTCGACGAGCTGGGCATTGCCTATGTCGAGGGCGGCTATCCGGGCGCCAACCCCACCGATTCGGAGCTGTTTTCCGGCGATCTGGGGCTCGATGCCAGGTTCACCGCCTTCGGCATGACCCGCCGCGCCGGGCGCTCGGCGGACAACGATCCGGGCCTGCAACAGCTCCTGCAGGCAAAGGCGGATGCCATCTGTTTTGTCGCCAAGGCCTGGGATTATCATGTCAAGGTGGCGCTGAATTGCCCCCTGGAGGAGAGCATCCAGGCGGTCACCGATTCGGTGGAGGCGGCGCGCGCTAAGGGATTCGAGGCGCTTGTCGATGCCGAGCACTTCTTCGACGGCTTCAAGGCCAATCCCAATTTCGCCGCCGCCGTGGTCAAGGCGGCCCATGACGCCGGTGCGCGCTGGGTGGTATTGTGCGACACCAACGGCGGCACCCTGCCGGAGGAGATCGAGCGCATCGTCTTTTCCATCGCCAATCTGGTGCCGGGGGAGAACCTGGGCATTCACTGCCACGATGACACCGGCATGGCGGTGGCCAATTCGCTGGCCGCGGTGCGCGCCGGGGCGCGGATGATCCAGGGCACCATCAACGGCATCGGCGAGCGCTGCGGCAACGCCAATCTGATCTCGCTCATCCCCACCCTGGCGCTGAAGGACATCTATGCCGCGCGCTTCGATCTGGGGCTGAAGGAGGGAGCGCTGGAGCGGCTGACCCATGTATCGCGCGCCTTCAACGAGATTCTCAACCGCCCGCCGGAAATCCAGGCCCCCTATGTGGGCGAGACGGCCTTTTCCACCAAGGCGGGGATTCATGCCTCGGCCATTCTCAAGGAGCCGGAGACCTACGAGCACGTGAATCCGCAGATGGTGGGCAACCGCCGCCGCGTGCTGGTCTCCGATCAGGCGGGAAAGTCCAACCTGATCGCCGAATTGCGCCGTTTCGGGCTGGAGGTGGAAAAGGCAGATCCGCGTCTCGATGGCCTGCTGGCCGAGATCAAGGAGCGCGAGGCGGCCGGTTTCGCCTATGATTCGGCCGATGCCTCCCTGGAGCTGCTGGCGCGGCGCAGGCTGGGGCATGTGCCGGTCTATTTCGACGTGGAAAGCTACAAGGTGCTGGTGGAGCGCCGCTACAACGCCATGGGCGAGAAAATCACCATGGCCGAGGGCATCGTCAAGGTGCGCGTCGATGACAAGCATTACATGTCGGTGGCCGAGGGCAATGGCCCGGTGAACGCCCTGGACGCGGCCCTGCGCAAGGACCTGGGGCGCTATTCGGAGCATATCCGCGATCTGGAGCTGGTGGACTACAAGGTGCGCATCATCGGCTCGGGCACCGACGCCACCACCCGGGTGCTGATCGAAAGCCGCGATGGAGAGGGCAACCGCTGGTTCACCGTGGGCGTGTCGCCCAACATCATCGAGGCCTCCTTCCAGGCGCTGCTGGATTCGATCATCTACAAGCTGCTCAAGGCGGGTGTGGCGTGAGCCGGGACAGGGAGGCCCTGCGCGGCCTGATCTATGCGCTCACGGCTTTCGGCCTGTGGGGCGGCAATCCCTTGTTCTTTCACCTGCTCAATGGCGCATCGGCCTGGGAGATCGTGGCGCACCGGGCGCTGTGGGCCTTTCCCGTCGCCGGGCTTCTGGTGCTGGTCAGCGGGCGCATGCGGGCCGCCCTTGCGCCGCTGAAATCCTTCGCCACGGCGCGCATCCTCGTGGCCTCGGCCATGTTCATCTCCATCAACTGGGGCTTTTTCGTCTGGGCGGTCAACACGGGCCAGACGGTGGAGGCCTCCCTGGGCTATTACATCAACCCGCTGATGAACGTTCTGGCCGGATACCTGGTGCTCGGCGAGCGTTTCAACCGCGCCCAGATCGCCGCCATCGCCCTGGCGGCGGCAGCGGTGCTGTGGCTGACCGTCTCTTTGGGCGTCTTTCCCTGGCTGGCGCTGCTGCTGGCGGCCTCCTTCACCATCTACGGCCTGTTGCGCAAGACCATGCCGGCAGGCGCGCTGGAGGGGCTCTTCGTGGAGACCATCGTGCTGGCCCCGGCGGCGCTCATCCTGCTGGCGGTGCTCAAATGGGGCCTGCACGCCCCGTTGAAGTTCGCCGGCAGCGGCTATTTCACCGCCGTTCTGGTGCTTTCGGGGCCGGTGACGGTGCTGCCCTTGCTGTTCTTCGCCGCCGGGGCGCGGCGCATCCGGCTGTCCACCCTGGGGCTGATGCAATATATCGCCCCCACCTTGATGTTTCTCACCGCCGTGTTCATCTTCGGCGATCCCTTCGACAGGCCGCACATGATCGCCTTCGCCCTGATCTGGCTGGCCCTGGGCATATATTCATGGGATGCCTTTGCCCGCGAGCGTCCATCACGTTAACCGTGATGGACGCGCAAGCGTTTTCAAGACTCCCCAGCGCGAGGCGCGCAAGATGGCCTGAGGCCCTGCATGAGGCTACATGCGCTTTTCGAACATGTCCGGAGTCCAGTCCGGCTTCCGGCGTATCTTGAGGCGTTTTTCGAACATCGGCACGATCTGGGCGGCCTTGTCCACGGCGTCGAATTTCGCCTCTGTGCTGGACTTGAAGAACCCTTGCGCCCGCATGTGGCCGATGAGCTCCAGCAGCGGGCTCCAGTAGCCTTCGATATTGGCCAGGATGATGGGCTTCACATGCTGGCCGAGCTGGGCCCAGGTGGCCACCTCCACCAGCTCCTCCAGGGTGCCGATGCCGCCGGGCAGGGCGCAAAAGCCGCTGGATGCCTCGAACATGGCCATCTTGCGCTCATGCATGTTGGCGGTGACGATCAGCTCGCTGACCCCCTCCAGCATGATTTCCTCGCGGATCAGAAACTCCGGGATGATGCCGGTGACATGCCCCCCGGCATCGCGGCAGGCACGCGCCACCGCTCCCATCAGGCCCAGCGAGCCGCCGCCATAGACCAGGCCGATGCCGGCGCGGGCCAGATCCTTTCCCAGCTTGCCGGCGGCAGCCATGTAGGCGGGGTTTTCGCCTTCACTGGAGCCACAATAGACGCACAATTTTCTGTCAGGTGTCATGAAGCCAATGAGAAACACCAAAGATGAATGATTTGCAAGGGGCGTGTGGTTGCTTTTGCATGGTGTAAATGCGAAACATCCGGCAATATGAATCAATGGGGGATATGCAATGCGAGACATGTCATCATGAACAAACCCCTTCCGATCTTCATCACCGGCGCAGTGCTCTGCGCCGCCGCCCTGGTTGGCGTGACCTGGCCGCGCTGGCACGGGCAGCCCACCGCCATCGGCAGCATCAAGCAAGCCTTGACACAGGCGGGCGGGCAAAAAGAGGCAAGGAATGCTCCCAAGGCCGCGGCACGCAATGGCAGGCATAAAACGGCCGAGGCTCCAGCTTCGCCTGCCAGGCCCGCCCAGGCTGCAAAACAGCCGGCGGTGAAGGTGGCAAATGCGCCCGGTGCGCAAGCGGATGGACAGGCGGGCGAAAATCCGCAAGCCCCGGCGGCTGCTCTGAAGGCGCCGAGCTTTGATATCGTGCGGGTGGAGGAAGATGGCTCGGCGGTGATCGCCGGACGCGCCGCGCCTGGCGCAAGGGTCGAGGCGCTGCTCGATGGCAAGGTCATGGGCGCGGTCAGGGCCGATGATCGTGGCGAGTGGGCTTTGGTGCCCAAAAAGCCCCTGCCGAAAGGCAATCACCAGCTCATCATTCGTGCCGCGCGCAAAGGGGCCAAAGAGGTGAAACCGGCCCTGTCGCACCAGACCGTGACCTTGAACATACCGGGCAAGGGCGAAAAGCCGCTGATCGTCATCTCCGAGCCCTCCGGTCCGACGCGCGTTCTGCAAAAGCCGCCCGCGCCCAAGGCGCGGGTGGAGGTGGCGAGCGCCGCAGACGGGCAATCATCCCCAAAGGGCTCACCGCAACCAGAGGCCGGGACACCAGTTGTGCCCAAGCAGGGGCAATCCGGGGTGAAAAAGACCAAAGCGCCTGCGCGGACCGGGCCTGGACAAACCGCTCCCGAGCCCCGGGCAAACTCTGACGCAACCCCG
>JALSNA010000095.1 GCA_026987255.1 Hyphomicrobiales bacterium
GCTTTTTGTCTCACGTGGCCTGGATCAGCGCGACAGGTGCAACTTGGCCAGTTTCACGCCGATGCTCTTGAAGGCGGCCTCCAGGTTGCCGCTCTGGGCATCGTAGGAGCCCATGGAGGCGCAGGCGCGGAGCATCCGCTTGACGCGATTGTTGTGGACGTCAAAGCTGATCGTGATGATGTCCGCGAAAGGCCTGCCCGTTGCAGGATCCGTGGCCTTGATCCTGTTGCACAACTCCGCGGTCAGGTTGTCTGAAACCGTGGTGTTGTACCCGGCATGATCCGGATAGGTGGGCGAGCGGGTATTCTCGCCATCGGTCATGAGAATGACCACGCGCTGGATGTTCTTGTCGCGCACTTCCTGATCGCTCGCACCCTCGTCAAAGGGCGCCTGATGGGACAGGACACGGCGCCCCCAGATCAGACCGGCAGGAATGTATGTCGAGCCAAGGGCCGTCATGCTGTTCAATTTCTGCTCCAGCGTCGCCTTGTCGTTGACCACGGAGGTCAAAGGCAGAATGGGCGTGGTAGGGCAGTAATTCCAGGCACCTGTCCCATTATAGGCCCTGTCCAGAACGGCCGGAATCTTGTTGGCCCCATAGTCGCCATCCTTGAGGTTGTAGGGATAATTGCGCGACCCCACGCAACCACGCCAATTGACCTTGCGCTGGTAGGTATCGCAAACGCGCTGCCTTGGGCCATGCCTCCTGCAATAGCGCCATCCCCACCACCAGCCATAGGATATGCATGGACGCACCCAGCGGCAATTGTATTCGACCGTCTCGTATTCGTCCGGCGCATCGATCCAGGAGGCATTGCGGTATTTCTTGCCAACATTGACATACTGGGAAAAGGGCACGATGGCGACCTTGAAGTTGTCCTTGTCGGGGCGGTTCTTGACCTTGTTGTAGATGGTGTTGATGAACAGCTTGGCGGCGCGCTTGAGTTCCCTGAGCTTGTGACCGCTCATGGAGCCTGTTGTGTCCAGCACGAGCGCCACCTCCGTCACGCCATAGGAGCGCAAAGTCTGGGTTACCGCCTCGACATCCAGGGTGTTGATGTTCACCAGTTTCAGGAAGGTGGTCTTCATGCTGCCCCCCACGGAGGCATCGACCGTGCCATCCTTGCTGACGGTGACCTCGACCCTGCTGATGTCCAGGTTATCCTTGTCCGTGGCGGTCAGATTGTTGTTCAGCCAGGTCCGCACCTTGGCGCGGATGATGGCGGCCTGGGCCTGAGGCGGGCCGCTCACGCCGGCGGCGGCGCCCAGGACGGCATTGTCCAGGGCCGCTTGCAGCTTCGCCTTGGTCTTCATCTGGGCGCTGTAGTCGATGAGGCCACCGCCCAGCAAGGTGATGGGGATCAGGGACGCCGCAAAGAGCGTCGTCATGTTGCCCCTTGCGTTACGCAGGAAGTCCTTGAAGGCAGTCATTTTTCTACTCCATATTCAGACGCACGCAAGGCGTCATGGAAAATTTCTTGAAACCAAATTACAGGAAACCACTGAAAATTCCGTATACAGATATGATTTTGGCTTATTTACAATAATAATTACTTTTTGTGTAAAATTATATTTGTTGATTTTACAAACAATACACCATACAATCATGCAAATCAGGCGCACCCCACCTGATCGTGCGGGCATCTCCATTAGGGTCTGGTCTCAAATAAAGGCGTGGATGCCAGCGGCAGGAGAAATGTATTGGTGTTTGGTATTGCACATTTTTTCCCGGTCTCCTGTTGCTGGCCGCCAGACTGGCGCCGCGTTTTTGTTGAGTCCAGACCCTAACAGTCTGAAGACCATTCCCCCGCCCAACCACCCATAGCGTTCCATGATTGGGGTGGTTGGCAGGGGGTGAGGATGGGCGCGCAAGCGATTTTTGCAGACCCGCGCCGGATGAACCGGGTGGCGAAAGGGGCCTGGTATCATGCTCTCGCCGATGGTTCGGCTGCCCGTGGGCCTTGTGGCGCCCTTTTGGGGATTTGCCGCCTACAGGGACAGGTGCAGCTTGGCGATCCTGTCACTGATCTTGCCAAAGGCATCGGCAAGGGTGCTTTGCTGGCCGGTCACGTCGTAATATCCCAGTGTGGAGCAGGACTTGAGCGTCGTCTTGATCTGCTGCACCGCCGGAGCATAGGAGGGAAAGGCATTGGTAATGCTGTCCAGTCCCAGGCCGATGGTGGCGATCTCGGCATAGCGGCGGCCGGTGGCCGGGTTGATCTGCTTTATCTTGTTGCACAGGCTCAGGATCTTCTGGTTGCTCTGATCCAGGATGGAGCTCGGAACGGGATCCGGATAGCATTTCGGCATGCTGGGGTTCACCGGATCCCGGCCGCAGCTGTTCAGCCCGTCGGTGAGCAGGATGATGACCCTGTTGAGCCCCTTGTTGCGGACTTCCTGGTCACTGGCGCCTTCCGTGTAGGGCTTGTCAGGCGACAGGACGCGCCAACCCCAGACGAGACCTTCCGGAATGTTGGTGCCACCACCGGCAACCATGGAATCTATGGAGTTCTTGAGCTGCTGAACGGAAGAGCTGTTCAGAACCGTCAGGGGCGTGATGGCATTGAGGTTGTAGTTCAGGGAAATGGCCGGAACCTTGTGCAGACCGTAATTGCGGTCGGTGGTGTCATCCGGCGCATCACGAAAACCGACGAATCCCCGCCAGTTGTGGACATAACAGGACATCCAGGGCATGCAGTTTTCGTTCAGGCTCAACCACAGCTCGTTCTTCTTGTTCGTCGAAACCCGCACCGCCCGCGAGAAAGGCACGATGCCAACCTTGATCGCGGTATTGCTCTGAAGGGAATCCGCATAAAGATCGTCGATCATCTTCTTGGCCGTGCGCTTCAGTTCCGCCAGCTTGGAGCCGCCACCATTGAGAGACCAGTTCATGGAGCCGGTATTGTCGAGCACCAGGACGATCTCCGTGGCGCCGATGGCATTGGTGGCCCCGGAGGTGATCTTGATGTCGAAATCGCTGATGCCGATGATGCGCAGGAAAGACAGAGGCACCTTGGCCGTCACATCCGCATGCATGCTGTTCTTGGCGGGATCCAGAACAACATTGACACCGGACAAGGTAACATCCTGCAAGGGGCCGGTCATCCTGGCCGTCAGATAATTGGTGATCGCCGCCTTGATCTTCGCCTTGTTGGATTCCAGGAATGGATAGTGCCCGGCGGCAAGGACAGCGTCATCCAGCCTGGATTGCAGCTTGGCCTTGGCATTGATGGCGTGCACGTAATCCACGCCGCCTCCGGCGACGATGGAAAGAGGTATCAGGGACAAGGCGAAAAGGGTCGCCACATTGCCCTTCCTGTTCTTTGCGCAGGCGCGCAAAGGCATCTTGAGAGGAGTTTTCCCGCGTGTCATGTTCAAGGCCCCACTGGTATTTGCCTGGTCAGAAATTGCAGCTCCCAGAATATACAACCATAAATATTGATTTGCCGTTAAGCCGCAAGAAAAATTCCAAGCAATTACAAATCACCACCACCCGGTACCAGGGGCCATTGCATGGGCATTGCGGCTTTGCTATCCCAGCCAGCAGCTTCGTCACTCCAAACAGGACTTCCTGCCCATGATCCCCCGCTATTCCCGCCCCGAGATGGCCGCCATCTGGTCGCCCGAAAGCAAGTTCCGCATCTGGTTCGAGATCGAGGCCCATGCGGCGCGCGCCCAGGCCGAGCTCGGAGTGATCCCCAGGGAAGCGGCGGATGTCATCTGGGAAAAGGGCTCAAGGGCCAGCTTCGACGTGGCGCGCATCGACGAGATCGAGCGCGAGGTCAAGCATGACGTCATCGCCTTCCTCACCCATCTGGCGGAGATCGTCGGGCCTCAGGCGCGCTTCGTCCACCAGGGCATGACCTCTTCGGACGTTCTCGATACCTGTCTCAACGTGCAGCTCACCCGCGCCGCGGACATCCTGCTGGAGGACATAGATCTGGTGCTGGCGGCGCTGAAGAAGCGCGCCTTCGAGCACAAGAACACGGTGTGCATGGGCCGCTCGCACGGCATCCATGCCGAACCGGTCACCTTCGGGCTGAAGATGGCCGGCTTCTACGCGGAGTTCGACCGCGCCAGAAAGCGCCTCGAGTTCGCCCGCGAGCAGATCGCCACCTGCGCCATTTCCGGCGCGGTGGGGACATTCGCCAACATCGACCCCTATGTGGAAGAATACGTGGCCGAAAAGATGGGCCTGAAACCGGAGCCGGTCTCCACCCAGGTGATCCCGCGCGACCGTCACGCCATGTTCTTCGCCACCCTGGCGGTCATCGGCGCCTCCATGGAGCGGCTGGCGGTGGAAATCCGCCATCTGCAGCGCACCGAGGTGCTGGAGGCGGAGGAATACTTCTCCCCCGGCCAGAAGGGCTCCTCGGCCATGCCCCACAAGCGCAACCCCATCCTGACGGAAAATCTCTCCGGCCTGGCCCGGCTGGTGCGCATGCCGGTCATTCCGGCGCTGGAGAATGTCGCCCTGTGGCATGAGCGCGACATTTCGCACTCCTCGGTGGAGCGCGGCATAGCCCCGGACGCCACCGTGACCCTGGATTTCGCCCTGCGCCGCCTGGCCGGGGTGGTGGACAAGCTGGTGGTCTATCCGGAAAACATGCGCAAGAATCTCGATCAACTGGGAGGGTTGATTCATTCCCAGCGCGTCCTTCTGGCCCT
>JALSNA010000096.1 GCA_026987255.1 Hyphomicrobiales bacterium
GCCTGCGGCTGCTGGAAGGGGCCGAAAGCTGCATGGCCACGGCCTCGGGCATGGCCGCCATGTATGGCGCGCTGGCCTCGCACCTGAAGGCGGGGGATCACATTGTCGCCTCGCGCCATCTGTTCGGCTCATGCCATCAGGTCATCACCCGGGTGCTGGCGCGTTTCGGCATAGCCCATACGCTGGTGGACGGAGCGGACATTTCGGCCTGGCGCAAGGCCGTCAGGGCGGAGACGAAACTGTTTTTCCTCGAGACCCCGGCCAATCCCACCCTGGACATTTTCGACATTTCCGCCATTGCCGCGGTGGCGCATGAGGCCGGGGCCATTCTGGTGGTGGACAATGTTTTCGCCACGCCGGTGTTGCAAAATCCTCTCTTGCTCGGGGCCGACGTTGTCATTCATTCGGCCACCAAGCACATGGACGGGCAGGGGCGCGCCCTGGGCGGGGCGGTGCTGGGTTCCAAAGAGTTCATACACGAGACCCTGCGCCCCTTCCTGCGCCATACGGGGCCTTCGCTGTCACCCTTCAACGCCTGGCTTTTGCTCAAGGGGCTGGAAACGCTCAAGCTCAGGGTGGAGGCCATGAGCCGCACCGCGCAGGCATTGGCCGGGCATCTGCATGGGCGGCTGGGGGAAGGGCGGGTGCGCTGGCCTTTCCTTGCCGGACACCCCCGGACGGAGGTCGCGCGCGCCCAGATGCGCATGGGCGGCTCGCTGCTGGCCTTCGAGCTGCCCGGCGGGCGGGCCGGGGCCTTTGCCTTCATGAACGCCTTGCGCACCATCGACATCTCCAACAACCTGGGCGATGCCAGGAGCCTGATCACCCATCCGGCCTCCACCACCCACCAGGCGGTGGAGGAAGAAGACCGCAAGGCGCAGGGCATCACGGAAGGGCTGGTGCGCCTCTCCGTGGGGCTGGAAGATGCCGGCGATCTGCTGGCCGATGTGGACAGGGGCCTGAAAGCGGCGGGAGTGAAGGCATGAGCAGGAAGCGCCGCCATGTGGCGAAGGAGGATGTCCCGGCCACCCTGGGGCGCACCATCCAGCGGCTGCGCAAGGCCTATCACATGTCCCTGGGCGATCTGTCGGAGGTTTCCGGGGTGGCCAAGTCGATCATTTCGCAGATCGAGCGCAACGAGACAAATCCGACCATCGGCACGGTGATGAAGCTGAGCAAGGCGCTGGATGTCTCCTTGCGCGAGGTCCTGGATGAGTCATCCGAGGCCCCGGCCATCGTCCAGCACCAGAAACGCCCCGACATTCCCATCCTGCGCAGCGAGGACGGCTTGTGCGAGCTGGCCATCATCGGCGCGCTGGAACTGGTGGAGCATGTGCAGTGGTATGACTTTCACGCCCGCCCCGGCGGCGAGCTGATCTCCGAGGCCCACCAGGCGGGCTGCATGGAGCATCTGCATGTGCTGAAAGGCACGCTTTGCGTCCGTTCGGGAAAGGAGGAGGCCACGGTGCGCCAGGGCGAAACCTTGCGCTACCGCGGCGATCTGGATCACGTCATCCGCAATTGCGGCAGGACGGACGCCCACGCCACCATGGTGCTGATCATGCGCCCCCTTGGGGAGCAATGATCATTTCTTTCTGCGTCTGCGGCGGCGCCCGTCAGCGGCACGGGCTGATTTTTCCGGCAGCTTGACGGCGGCGGCCAGGTTGGGGCAGGGGGCGGAGGCGTGGGGTATGGCCATGGCGGCGACGAAGTGCTCCTGAAAACGCGGCTCGGTGGCCGTCTCGATCTTTTCGATGCGCTCCACGACATTGGCGATTTCCTGCCGCGCCGATTGCGAGACCAGGGCCATGCGCGCCCCGGTTCCGGCCGCATTGCCCGCCGAGGCCACCTGCTGGAGGGGGCAATCGGGGATCAGCCCCAGCACCATGGCATGGAGCGGATCGATATGATTGCCGAAAGCCCCGGCCAGGCGGATGCGCTCCACGGAATCGATGCCCATTTCGTCCATCAAGAGGCGCGCCCCGGCATGAAGCGCGGCCTTGGCCAGCTGGATGGCGCGCACATCCTCCTGGGTCACGGCGATTTCCGGCTCACCGGCGCGCAGCACCCAGGCAAAGCCGCGCCCGCGCGCATGCACATGGGGGCAGGTCTGCGCCAGGGCGGCATTGAAGCGGCCGTTGGCATCGATGATGCCGGCCAGATACATCTGTGCCACCGCCTCGATGATGCCCGAGCCGCAGATGCCGGTGACGCCGCTTTCGGCCACCGCCTCCTCGAAGCCCTCTTCATCGGACCACAGATCGCAGCCGATGACCTTGTAACGCGCCTTGAAAGTCTTGCTGTCGATGCGCACCCGCTCGATGGCCCCCGGCGCGGCGCGCTGGCCGCAGGATATCTGCGCCCCCTCGAAGGCCGGGCCGGTAGGCGAGGAACAGGCCAAAAGGCGCTCGCGGTTGCCCAGGATGATCTCGGCGTTGGTGCCGACATCGACGATCAGGGTCATTTCGCGCCGCTCGTGCGGGGCTTCGGCAAGGATCACGGCGGCGGCGTCCGCCCCCACATGTCCGGCAATGCACGGCAGGACATGGGCGCGCGCCGCCGGGGCGAGCTCAAGATCGATGGCGGCGGCGCGCATGTCGAGGGCCTCGCCGGTGGCCAGGGCAAAGGGAGCCTGGCCCAGCTGGCGCGGATCGATGCCCAGGAGCAGATGATGCATGACCGGATTGCCCACCAAGGTTACATCGAGAATGTCCGATGCCGCAAGCCCGGCGCGGGCGGCCACCTGGCGGGCCAGATCATTGATGGCGTCACGCACCGCGGCGGTCATCTGTGCGGCGCCGCCGTCGTTCATCATCGCCCAGGAGACGCGGCTCATCAGATCCTCGCCAAAGCGGATCTGCGGGTTCATGATACCGGCCGAGGCCAGCACGTCTCCGGTATGCAGATCGCACAGATGCGCGGCGATGGTGGTGGAGCCCACATCCACCGCCAGCCCGCTCAGGCGCTCGTCGAAACCGGGACGGATGCCGATGAGCCGCGCCGGCTCTTTCTCGCCGCCTTGATGAACCACGGCGGTGACCCGCCAGTCTCCATCGCGCAGGGCCTCTTGCACCTTCGGCAAAACTGCCGGATCGGGAACAAGCTCATGGATGTCCCATTCCTCCTCCAACGCCTGGGCGAGGCGGGCAAAATCCGATGAAGGATCGGCCAGATCCGGCTTTTCCACATCCACCAGCAGGGCGCGGATGAGCGGATCGGTGGCCACCTTGCGCCCGCCGGCCTGCTTGCGCACCACCTGGCGGTGGATCTGGCTTTGCGGCGGGATGTCGATGACCACATCGCCCAGAATGCGCGCCTGGCAGGCCAGCCTGCGGCCCTTGTCAAGACCGCGCAGGCGGGCATATTTCTCTTCCGCCTCCGAGGGCGGCGTCAAATGAGAGGCGGAGGAGGTCACGCCCTCCTTGGGAAAGGCTCCATCCAGCACGTTGACCTGGCACTTGCCGCAGATGGCGCGCCCGCCGCAGGCCGAATCGAGGTCCGCGCCAAGGGCGCGCGCCGCGCCAAGCACGGTCTGGCCGGTGCGCACCTGTCCGCGCAGGCCCGATGGCATGAAGATGATGCGTGCTGTGGCGCTCTTGTCGCTCATGGGGGGCCGGATCAGCTGCGCCTGCGGCGTCTGCGCCTGCGGCCGCCACCTTCGCCATCGGCGGCCGGAGCGCGATAGGCCGCCGTCCAGGCGCGGCAATCGGCATCGAGACCGAGCAGCACGTTGGCGGCGCGCACCGCCCCCATGTCCTCCTCGTGCAGCGGGTTCATGATGGCGCTGGTCAGGCCATGGGAGGCGGCCATGGCGAGGAAATGGGCCGTCAGCACCCGCCGGTTGGGCATGCCGAAGCCGATGTTGGAGGCCCCGCAGGTGGTGTTCACCCCCAGTTCCTCGCGCAGCCTGCGCACCAGCGTGAAGACCTGCACCCCGGCGCTGCCCATGGCCCCCACCGGCATGACCAGCGGATCGACCACGATGTCATGGGCGGCAATGCCGTGATCGGCGGCCCGCTCGACGATCTTTTTCGCCACATCGAAGCGCACGTCCGGATCCTCGGAAATGCCGGTCTCGTCGTTGCAGATGGCGACCACCGGCACATCGTGCTTCTTCACCAGTGGCAGGATGATCTCCAGCTTGTCCTCCTCGCCGGTGACCGAGTTGACCAGGGGCCGCCCTCCGGCCGCCTCCAGCCCCGCCGCCAGCGCTCCGGGCACCGAGGAATCGATGCACAGGGGCAGATCCGAGACCTCCTGCACCACGGCGATGACCTGGCGCATCAGCGGTGGTTCGCTCTCGTTGGGATCAACGGCGGTGACCCCGGCGTTGACATCGAGAATGTGCGCCCCGGCGGCGCTCTGGGCCAGGGCATCGGCGCGCACGGTGTCGAAGTTGCCCTCCAGCATTTCCGCCGCCAGCTTCTTGCGGCCGGTGGGATTGATGCGCTCGCCGATGATGGTGAAGGGCGCATCGAAACTGATGACATGTTCGCGCGTTGCGGAGGCGATGATGGTCTTGGTCATGGACTATTCCTGTTGTGTATTCCCCTGGGCCGTTCAGTCGCGGGCCAGCCCCAGAACCCGGCAGATGGCCTCGGCCAGCTCCGGTTTGTTCATGGTGAAAAGATGAAAGCGGCG
>JALSNA010000097.1 GCA_026987255.1 Hyphomicrobiales bacterium
CAAATTGACATGACAGTGAAATGACAAAGCGGCTGCAAATCAGCCAGGGCATCTCCATTGACTGTCTTGAAGACCATCCTCACCCCCTGCCAATCACCCGCAGTTTCCCATGATCGGGGTGGTTGGCAGGGGGAAGGATGGACGCGCAAGCGTTTTTCAAGACCCCCGGTTGGTTTCGTGCAACGATCACACAGCCGGGATCATGCAAGACGAGACTGATCGCTCACGTTCGATCATCCATGAGATCTGGCCGCTTCTGGAAAAGGCGCGCAATTCGTTGACGTCACTGGTGATCCCGGCAGGATTCGAACCTGCGACCCTCAGATTAGGAATCTGATGCTCTATCCAGCTGAGCTACGGGACCGGCGCTGTTTTCTAAATAGGCAATTGCGGCTGTTTGCGCAAGCGGGATCGGGGCTTTCGGGGGTTGCGCGCTTTTGCTGCTTTTGCCGGCCCGGCTGGCGCGCTATAAAGGCGCGGACTTGCTGGGCGTGACAAGGGTTCTAAGTGACATGAACGTCAAGACGGGACATCTATCCAGCGCGGAGGTGGCGCAGGTGCTGGCCGAGGCGCTGCCATTCTTGCGGCTTTATGCCGGGCAGACGGTGGTCATCAAGTATGGCGGGCATGCCATGGGCGATGCGCGGCTGGCGGAGAAGTTCTGCGCCGACATCGTGCAGATGAAACTCTCCGGGCTGCATCCGGTCATCGTCCATGGCGGCGGGCCGCAGATCGGCCGGATGCTGGAGAAACTGGGCATCGCCTCGCGCTTCGAGGACGGCTTGCGGGTGACCTGCGAGAAGACCGTCGAGGTGGCCGAGATGGTGCTGTCGGGCTCGATCAACAAGTCGGTGGTGGCCTGCATCCAGAAGATGGGCGGCAAGGCGGTGGGCATCTCCGGCAAGGATGGCAACCTGTGCCTGGCCAAGAAGCTGGAGCGCAGGACGACCGACCCTGAATCGGGCATCGAGCGAATCATCGACCTGGGCTATGTGGGCGAGCCGGTGCGCATCGACACCGACATCCTGCAGACCCTGTCCAATTCCCACGCCATTCCGGTGATCGCGCCCATCGGCGTTTCTCCCGATGGCGAGACCATGAACATCAATGCCGACACCTTCGCCGGAGCCATAGCCAAGGCCCTGCAGGCCAAGCGGCTGCTTTTGCTCACCGACGTGGCCGGGGTGCTCGATGCGCAAGGCGAGCTGATCCGCGAGCTGACGCCGCAAAGCATCGATCACCTGATCGAAAAGGGGGTGATTTCCGGCGGCATGATCCCCAAGGTGCGCTCCTCGGTGGAGGTGCTGCGCGGCGGCGTGGAGGGGGTGGTCATTCTCGATGGCCGGGTGCCCCATTCGGTGCTGCTGGAGCTGTTCACCGCCCGCGGCGTGGGCACGCGCATCAGCGAGACGGGCCGGTGAGCGCCGCGGCGCGACAGGGCGGCTTTGCGCATGTCCGCCACTGGGTCTTCGATCTGGACAACACGCTCTATTCGGCGCGCTATAGGCTGTTCGACCAGATCGACGAGCGCATGGGCGCCTGGCTGGCCGGTTTTCTCGGCGTCGGCCGGGCCGAGGCGCGCCGGGTGCAGAAGGACTATTTCCATCACTATGGCACCACCCTGCGCGGGCTGATGAAACATCATGGCGTGCAGCCCAAGAGCTTTCTCGATTATGTCCACGACATCGACTATTCGCACATCGCGCCCGATCCGGTGCTGGAGGCGGCGCTTGGCAGGCTGCCCGGATGCAAGTGGATTTTCACCAATGGCACGAAAGAGCACGCCCGCGCGGTCATGGAGCAGCTGGGCGTGAGCGGTCATATCGATGCGGTCTTCGACATCGTCGACGCCGGCTACCTGCCCAAGCCCTTTGCGGAAACCTATGCCGCCTTCATCGCCAAATCCCGTATCGATCCGGCCCGCGCGGCCATGTTCGAGGATATCGCGCGCAACCTCAAGGAGCCGCACCAGATGGGCATGACCACCGTGCTGGTGGAGCATCCGGACAACATCGACGGGTGCTGCGCCAATGCCCGCCATGGTGACAGCAAGGCCGAATATGTGCATCATGTCACGGATGACCTGGGCCAATTCCTGCGCGCCCTGACGAGCACCAAAAAGAACGAAGAGGAACTGCATTCATGAGCCACCAAGACCTCAAGGCAACCATCGAGACGGCCTTTGCCAGGCGCGAGACCATCACGCCCGCCACCTCCGGAGAGGTGCGCGAGGCGGTGGAAGAGGCGCTGAACCTGCTCGATTCGGGCCGCGAAAGGGTGGCCGAGCGCATCACGCAGGGCGAATGGAAGGTCAACCAGTGGCTCAAGATGGCGGTGCTGTTGTCCTTCCGGCTCAACGACATGACCATGATCCCCGGCGGGCCGGGCGGATCGGGCTGGTGGGACAAGGTGCCCTCCAAGTTCGAGGGCTGGGGAGAAGAGGATTTCCGCAAGGCGGGTTTTCGCGCCGTGCCCAATTGCGTGGTGCGCCGCTCGGCATACATAGCGCCCGGGGTGGTGCTCATGCCCTCCTTCGTCAACCTGGGGGCCTACGTGGACTCAGGGGCGATGATCGACACCTGGGCGACGGTGGGCTCGTGCGCCCAGATCGGCAAGAACGTGCATCTGTCCGGCGGCGCGGGCATCGGCGGGGTGCTGGAGCCCCTGCAGGCGGGGCCGGTGATCATCGAGGACAACTGCTTCATCGGGGCGCGCGCCGAGGTGGCCGAGGGGGTCATCGTCGGCGAGGGCTCGGTGCTCTCCATGGGCGTCTATCTCGGCCAGTCCACGCGCATCGTCGATCGCGCCACGGGCGAAATCCATTACGGCAAGGTGCCGCCCTATTCGGTGGTGGTCTCCGGCTCCATGCCGGGCTCAAGGCCGATGCCGGACGGCTCGCCGGCGCCCAATCTCTATTGCGCGGTGATCGTCAAGCGGGTGGACGAAAAGACCCGCGCCAAGACCTCCATCAACGAGCTTTTGCGCGACTGAGCAAGGCGGATGGAGCTCATTGCTCCGCCACTTCCTCATCGGCTTCCAGGTTGAAGGCCGCCTTGAGCAGGGCGCGGGTGTAGGGCTGTTTCGGGTTGGCGAAGATCTCGGCCGCCGGGCCCTGTTCCACCGCCTCGCCCAGGCGCATGACCAGAAGCTCCGAGGCCAGGGCCTTGACCACCCTCAGGTCGTGGGAGATGAACATGTAGGCCAGGTTGTGGCGCTCCTGAAGAGTGCGCAGCAGATCGACAATCTGCGCCTGCACCGACAGATCGAGCGCCGAGGTGGGCTCGTCCAGCACCACGAAACGCGGGTGCAGAACCATGGCCCGCGCTATGGCGATGCGCTGGCGCTGGCCGCCGGAGAACTCGTGCGGATAGCGCTCCATGGCCACAGGGTCTATGCCCACTTCGTCCAGTGTTTTCGCCACCAGGGCGGTGCGCTCGCTGGCCGGCATGTCCGGGGCCTGGATGCGCAGGCCCTCCTCGACGATCTGGCGCACGCTCATGCGCGGCGAAAGCGAGCCGTAGGGATCCTGAAAGACGATCTGCATGCGCCTGCGCAAGGGGCGCATGGCCTGGGCATCGAAATTTTCGATATGCTGGCCCATGAAGACGATGGGGCCCTTTGAGGCGATCAGCCGCAGCATGGCCAGCCCCAGGGTGGTCTTGCCCGATCCCGATTCGCCCACCACGCCCAGGGTCTGGCCCTCGCGCACGGTGACGGATATGCCATTGACCGCCTTGACGTATCCCACCGTCTTGCGCAGGAAGCCGCGCTTGATGGGGAACCAGACCTTCAGGTTGTCCGTTGCGGCGATGACGGGGCGGGAGGGATCGGGGGCGGGCGGGGAGCCCTTGGGCTCGGAGGCCAGCAGCATCTTCGTGTAGGGGTGCTGCGGCGCGGCAAAGAGGGCTTCCGTTCCGTTCTGCTCGACGATCTTGCCCTTCTGCATGACGGCGACGCGATCGGCGATGCGGCGCACGATGGTCAGGTCATGGGTGATCAGCAGCATGGCCATGTGCTGCTCGCGCTGCAGCTTCTTCAGCAGTTGCAGGATCTGCGCCTGAACCGTGACATCGAGCGCCGTGGTCGGCTCGTCGGCAATGAGCAGATCGGGCTCGTTGGCCAGCGCCATGGCGATCATGACCCGCTGTCGCTGGCCGCCAGAAAGCTGGTGCGGATAGCTTTTCAGCCGCTTTTCCGGCTCGTGGATGCCCACCTTGTCGAGCAGTTCGATGATGCGTTCGCGCGCCTGCCCGCCGCGCAGGCCGCGATGCACTTCCAGAACCTCGCCGATCTGACGCTCCACGGTGTGCAGCGGATTGAGCGAGGTCATGGGCTCCTGGAAGATCATGGAAATGTCGTTGCCGCGCACTTCCCGCAGGGTCTTCTCCGGCGCATGCAGGAGCTCGCGGCCCTTGAAGACGATCTCGCCGGAAGGGTGCGATGCGGCCGGATAGGGCAAGAGCCGCAGGATGGACAGGGCCGAGACCGATTTGCCCGATCCCGATTCGCCCACCAATGCCAGGGTCTCGCCCTTGCCGATGTGGAAGGAGACATGGCGCACCGCATGGGTGATCTTGCCACCCTGGGCAAAATCCACCGACAGATCCCTCACATCGAGAAGGTGTTTGGCCACGT
>JALSNA010000098.1 GCA_026987255.1 Hyphomicrobiales bacterium
TGGATATCATCGGGGCGCAATTCATCCGCGAGATCGACAACGGCGAGGTCATTGTCATAGACGAAAACGGGGTGGAATCCTTCCACCCCTTCGCGGAGCGCAAGCCGCGTCCCTGCATCTTCGAATATATCTATTTCGCCCGCCCCGATTCCATTGTTGGCGGCCGCTCCGTCTATGAGATGCGCAAGGAAATGGGCCGCGTGCTGGCCGCCGAATCGCCCGTGGAGGCCGATGTCGTCGTGCCGGTGCCCGATTCCGGCGTGCCCGCCGCCATCGGCTATGCCCAGCGCTCCGGCGTTCCCTTCGAACAGGGCATCATCCGCAACCATTATGTTGGCCGCACCTTCATCGAACCCACCCAGCAAATCCGCGCCCTGGGCGTGAAGCTCAAGCACAATGCCAACCGCGCCGTGCTGCGCGGCAAGCGGGTTGTGCTTATCGACGATTCCATCGTGCGCGGCACCACGTCGCTGAAAATCGTCCAGATGGTGCGCGAGGCCGGGGCGCGCGAGGTGCACATGCGCATCGCATCGCCGCCCATCACCCATCCGGACTATTACGGCATCGACACGCCAAAGCGCGAAGCCCTGCTGGCCGCCAGCCATACCCTCGACGAGATGCGCGCCTACATCCAGGCCGACAGCCTGGCCTTCATCTCCATCGACGGCATCTACCGCGCCCTGGGATATGATGGCCGCGATGCCGCCAATCCGCAATTCACCGACCATTGTTTCACCGGTGACTATCCCACGCCGCTGCGCGACGTGGAGGCGCAAGAGGACGCCCATCAATTGCCGCTGCTCGCCGATGCCGGATGAGCCCCTTTTTCCAGGATCTTGAAACCATGACCAAAGCTCTCGATGGACGCATCATCCTGATCACCGGCGCTTCGCGCGGCATCGGCCGCGCCATGGCCCTCGAGCTGGCCCGCGCCGGGGCCCACATCATCGCCGCGGCGCGCACCACCGGAGCGCTGGAGGAGCTCGATGACGCCATCGAGGAAGAAACGGGGCAAAAGGCCACCCTGGTGCCCATGGACCTCACCGATGGCGAGGCCATCGACCGGCTGGGAGCGGCGCTCTATGAGCGCTTCGGCCATCTGGACGGCTTTTTCGCCAATGCCGGAATCCTGGGGCCACTGTCGCCGCTGGGCCACATCGCCCCGAAGGATTGGGACAAGGTCATGGCCGTCAATCTCACCGCCAACTGGCGGCTGGTGCGCTCGCTCGATCCGCTGCTGCGCGCCTCCGATGCCGGGCGCGCCGTTTTCGTCTCCTCCGGCGTGGCCCATTCATGCAAGGCCTACTGGGGATCTTACGCAGTGAGCAAGGCGGCCATCGAATGTCTGGCGCGCATCTATGCCCACGAGAACGAAAAGACCGCCGTCAAGGTCAATATCATCAACCCCGGTCCCATCCGCACCGCCATGCGCGCCCAGGCCTTTCCCGGCGAGGATCCCCAAACCCTGCCCACGCCAGAAGATCTGGCCTGCGCCATGCTGCCGCTCTTCTCGCCGCAGCTTGAGGACAACGGGGCCATCTTCGATTTCAAGGACGGGCAATTGCGCAAACGGGCCTGAGCCCGGGGTCAGAACCCGACAAAAAACATGATGTCAGTCTGGCGCCGCGTTTCTATTGACCTTTTTTCTTCTCCGCATAGGGATTTTCCCCGGCGCGCACCCGCAGGCGGATGGGCGTGCCCCACAGATCGAAGCTCTCGCGCAGGGATTTCACCAGGTAGCGGATGTAGGATTCGGGCAGATCGCCGGCCCGTTGCGAAAAGGCCACGAAGGTGGGCGGGCGCGCATTGGGCTGGGTGATGTAGCGGATCTTGATGCGCCGTCCCCCCGGCGCCGGCGGCGGATGGCGCTGCGTGGCCTCCTTCAGCCAGGCATTGAGCTTCGCCGTCGGCAGGCGCCTGTTCCACACCTCGTAGACCCCCAGCACCTCCGGCATGAGCTTGTCCACGTTCTGCCCCGTCAGCGCCGAGAGGGTGATCACCGGCGCGCCCACCACCTGCGGCAGAAGCTTGTCCACCGCCTCTTCCAGTTTCTTGCGGTAGCCGCTCTTGTCCTGCACCAGATCCCACTTGTTCAGGGCGATGACCAGGGCGCGCCCCTCGCGCGCGATGAGATTGGCGATCACCAGATCCTGCTTTTCCAAAGGCCGGGTGGCGTCCAGCAGCAGCACCACCACCTCGGCGAACTTCGCCGCCCTGAGACCATCGGCGACAGAGAGTTTCTCCAGCTTGCCCCTGACACGCGCCTTCTTGCGCATCCCGGCGGTGTCCCACAGCTTGACAGGACGGCCCTTCCAGCTCCAGTCCACGCCGATGGCATCGCGGGTGATCCCCGCCTCCGGCCCGGTGAGCATCCGCTCATGGCCCAAAAGGCGGTTGATCAGGGTGGACTTTCCGGCATTGGGGCGCCCGACAATGGCCAGCCGCAAGGGGCGCCCAGCGCCATCTTCGCCCTTGCCGGCCCTTTCCTTGCGCGCTTCGGGCCTGGGCAAGAGCGCGCTCAGCCGCTCATGCAGCTCGTCCAGCCCCTGCCCGTGAGCGGCCGAAAAGGCGATCGGATCGCCCAGCCCCAGGGACCAGGCCTCGAGAAAACCGGCCTCGCCCGCCCTGCCCTCGGCCTTGTTGGCCAGCACGATCACCGGCTTGCCCTTGCGCCGCAACAGGCGGGCAAAATGCTCGTCCTCCGGCGTCAGCCCGGCGCGCGCATCCATCATGAACAGCGCCACGTCCGCCTCTTCGGCGGCGGCCTCGGACATGGCGCTCATGCGCGCCGCCAGCGTGCCCTCCCCGGCATCTTCCAGTCCGGCGGTATCGGCAACCACGAAACGCAGATCCGCCAGCCGCCCTTCGCCCTCGCGCCGGTCGCGGGTCACGCCCGGCTGGTCGTCCACCAATGCAAGCCGCTTGCCCACCAGACGGTTGAACAGAGTGGACTTGCCCACATTGGGCCGCCCGATGATGGCCACCACGGGCAGGCGCGCATATGCCAGATCTTCGCTCATGCGCCCATATATGGGCAAAGCCGCGCCCGGCACAATGGCATGACGCCGCCAGTAGCAAAAAAAGGCGCCTGACCGGCCGGCCAGGCGCCTCTTGTTGGGGCATGTGGGTCATGCCGCGCGGGTCAGAAATTCCACGCCAGGCCGATCATGCCCTTGTGGCTGGATGGCGCGACCGAAACCAGCCCGCCGGTGCCTTTCAGGGCCTCCTTGCCATATTGCGTGAAACGGTATTCCACCCGCGCCGTGATGGTTTCCGTCAGGCGCGTTTCCATGCCCGCGCCGACGTGAAAGCCATCGAAACCCTGTTTGCGCGAGAACGTGAGGCCAGCCAGGTTGATCTTGCCCTTTGTCCAGGCATGGGTATAGCCGCCGATGACATAGAGCAGCGTATCGGGATTGGCCAGCCATCCCAGGCGGCCCGAAATCCCCAGGGTGTAATCGGGCCTGAGGGAAGCCGTCAGGGGAACTGAGGGCACCTTGAGATCCGTCGAGATGTCCGTCAGGCCGAACTCGCCTTGCAAACCGGCCACCAGCGAGGGCGAGAACTGGTAATTGTAGCCGGCGAAGAGACCGCCATGAATCCCTTCCCCGCCCAGCCCGTCAAAGCTCGCACCGGGCAGAAGCGGCGATGTCACCCTGGTGACGGCGGCCCCGCCGCCCAGGTATCCGCCCAGGTAGAAGCCCGGCCAGCCGCGCTCCGGCGGCGCAAGGTCGGCAGCCGGGCTGGCCGTCTCGCCCATCCCGAGGTTCCACACGATGCCGATGGTGCCGGTATGCGACGAGGGCGCCACGTTCACCAATCCGCCCGTGCCCCAGTCCTCCTTGCCATAGTGGGTGTAGCGGTATTCGATGCGCGCCGTGATGGCATCGCTCAGGCGCGTCTCCATGCCGGTTCCGATGTGGAAGCCATCATAACCTTGACTGCGCGAGACGCTGGTCCCGCCGATGGTCAGCCTGACCTTCGCCCTGGAGTGGGTATAGCCGCCGATGACATAGAGCAGCGTATCGGGATTGCTCAGCCAGCCCAGGCGGCCGGAAAGGCTGGCCGAATACCGCGACTTGCCCGAAGCCGAGACGGGCAGCGGCGCCAGGTTCAGTGTCGTCGACATGCCCGAAAAGCCGAACTCGCCTTGCAGACCCATGACGATTTGCGGCGAAATCTGATAGTTGAAACCGGCCAGGATGCCACCGAGCAATCCTTCACCGCCCACGCCATCGAAGCTTGCGCCGGGCAGCAAGGGTGTCGTCACCTTGCTGACCACCCCGCCTGCGCCAAGATATCCGCCGAAATAAAATCCCGTCCAGGACGGCCCGCCCATGGGCGCAAGATCGGCAGCCGAAGCCGCCCCGGCTGCCAGAACCAGACAGGCCGCGGCCAGCAAGGCGCGCTTTCCTCTGGTTGTCTTTCGTGACGCCTTTGACATCTTTCTCATCCTCGTGTTTCGCAAAATGCCTGTATCCGCCCCGCTCTGGCTCATGCGCGGAAATATTATCCGCACATCAGCCACTATATTTGGCTAGTGCGATTCACTAAGGAGAGTCAAACTGATTCGATACATAAATGGATTGTATTTTCTATTTTGTTGTATATATATCACTATCCGTTACGT
>JALSNA010000099.1 GCA_026987255.1 Hyphomicrobiales bacterium
GCTTCGCCCTGACCCCGCAGATCAAGGCTGCCCTGAAAGCGCTAGACGGCGTCATCGACGTGCAGGATTTATGAGCTGTCCGCCATCCTCGAGCAGGCCTGCGCCAGGCCGTGCGGCAAATCTTCAGCAGTCAGTCCCGGCCCATGGGCGCTGGCGGCCGCGCCATGCAGCCACACCGCGGCACAGGCCGCCGGCAGGGCCGCCATGCCCTGGGCCAGGAGCGAGGCCACGGCCCCGGCCAGAACATCGCCGCTGCCCGCCGTGGCCAGCCATGGCGGGGCATTGGTGTTGACCACGGCCTTTCCATCGGGCGCGGCGATCACCGTATCGGCCCCCTTGAGCACGACGATGGCGGCCGACCGGCGCGCCGCGGCGCGGGCGCATTTCAGCTTGCTGGCGCAAGTGCGGTCCAGATCGGGGAACAATCTTGCAAATTCGCCCCCGTGCGGGGTGAGCACCACCGGCGCATCGCGCGCCGCAATGGCCGCGAAAAGGGCATCGGGGTTGTCCTGAAAGACGCTCAGGGCATCGGCATCGAGCACCAGCGGCAATCCCGTCCCGGTCAGCGCCGCCAAGGTGAGCTCACGGGTGCGCGCCGTCAGCCCGCAGGCCGGGCCGATGAGCATGGCAAAGATGCGCCGGTGCGCGATTTCCTCTTGCAAATGCGCCGCCGTCTCCACCCTGGCCAGCATGATGGCCGTTTCATGGGCGGCATTGACCAGGATGGCGCCGGGCGGCGAGCCCAGTGTCACCAGCCCCGCGCCCAGCCGCAACCCGGCGCGCGCCGCCAGCCGCGCCGCCCCGGTATGGCTGGCGGAGCCGGTGATGACCAGCAGATGGCCGCGGCGGTATTTGTGCGTCTGCGCACCCGGGCGCGGCAGGGCGTCCCGCCACAACACCGGCGCGTTTTCGAATGCCGCAATCTCCAGTTCGGACAACACTTCGGCGGGAATGCCGATGTCCGCCACCTGCGTGTGCCCGCACATCCGCCGGCCCGGATAGAGCACATGGCCAGGCTTCTTGCGAAAAAAGGTCACGGTGAGATCCGCTTGCACCGCCGCCTCGCCCAGGATACGGCCGCTTTCGCCATCCACTCCGGAGGGCAGATCGGCGGCGGCCACCTGCACCGCACCCGCCTCCCGGCGCGCGTTCAGCGCCTCCACGAAGGCGCGCACATCCCCCTCCAGAGGCCGCGACAGACCGGCGCCAAAAAGCGCATCGATTACCAATTCGGCCCCATCGAGGCTATCGGGCCGCAAAGAATCCACCGCGCCGTGCCAGCGCGAGGCGGCCTGCGCGGCATCGCCCTTCAGTCGCGAGGAATCACCCAGCAGCGCCAGACGCACCGGCCAGCCGCGCCGTTCCAGATAGCGCGCCGCCACGAAGCCGTCACCGCCATTGTTGCCCGGCCCGCAGGCCACGAGCACACGGCAGGGCCTGAAACGGGCCGCCACGGCATTGGCCAGCGCCCATCCGGCATTTTCCATCAGGGTCGTTCCGGCCATGCCGCCGGCCATGGCGGCAGCATCGGCGGCGGCCATCTGGCGCGGGCCGAGCAGGGCGCAAGTGTCCCGCCCCGGTGGAGAAAACCCCTGCCTTGCCATATCGTTACCCATCCCTGACCTGCCCGAATTTTAGGCAGATTGATTAACCCTTCAGCAACAATTCCCCAAGCGGCTTTTCAGCAGCTTTTCCCAACCGCTTGAAATGATTGAAAAATGGTCAAGACCATTTCAACTGGCACGGTTTCTGCTATAAGGAGCACCAAGAGGATCGGCAAGTCCGATTGCGGCGCGCCTGCCACTTGGGCAGCGCGGCATGTTAACATGAAAGAGGCCATAAACCGGTGAAAAAGATCGAAGCCATCATCAAGCCGTTCAAGCTCGACGAAGTGAAGGAAGCCTTGCAGGACGTCGGCGTTCAGGGCATAACCGTCATCGAGGCCAAGGGGTTCGGGCGTCAGAAGGGCCATACGGAGCTTTATCGCGGGGCGGAATATGTCATCGACTTTCTGCCCAAGGTGAAAATCGAGATCGTCCTGCCGGAGGACATGCTGGAGAAGGCCCTGGAGGCCATTCAGAACGCCGCCCGCACCGGGCGCATCGGCGATGGCAAGATTTTCGTCTCCGACATAGCCCAGGCGATCCGCATCCGCACTGGCGAAAGCGGCCGCGAGGCGCTGTAAACCTGAAACTCCAGGGGAGCAGGCACACGGAATCCACCAGAGGGGACAGCAGGGGCCATGCCCATCATGGAGCCTGCGCCACATCAGACCAACCAAAACGAAACCGTAAAAAGCGAGGCAAGATATGGCCAACAAGAAGACGGCTGAGTCCGTGCTCAAGGAAATCAAGGACAAGGACATCAAGTTCGTTGACCTGCGTTTCACCGATCCGCGCGGCAAGCTCCAGCACCTGACCATGGACGTCTCCGCCATGGGCGAGGACGAATTCGCCGACGGCGTGATGTTCGACGGCTCCTCCATCGCCGGCTGGAAGGCGATCAACGAATCCGACATGGTGCTCATGCCCGATCCGGAGACCGCCCATGTGGATCCCTTCTACGCCCAGCCCACCCTGGGGATCTTCTGCGACATCCTGGAGCCGGAGACCGGCGAGGGCTACGAGCGCGACCCGCGCATGACCGCCAAGCGCGCCGAGGCCTATGTCAAGAGCTCCGGCACCGGTGATGCGGTCTACTTCGGCCCGGAAGCCGAGTTCTTCATGTTCGATGATGTGCGCTTCTCCACCGGCCCCTATGACAGCGGCTATCATCTGGACGACGTGGAGCTGCCCAAGAACTGCGATGCCGAATACGAGACCGGCAACATGGGCCATCGCCCGCGCACCAAGGGCGGCTACTTCCCCATCAACCCGGTGGATTCGGCCCAGGACATCCGCTCCGAGATGGTCTCGGTGATGAACGATCTGGATCTCGGCCCGGAGAAGCAGCACCACGAGGTGGGCGCGGCCCAGCACGAGCTCGGCATCCGTTTCGACACCCTGACCCGCATTGCCGACAAGCTGCAGCTCTACAAGTATGTGGTGCACAACGTCGCCCAGGCCTATGGCAAGACGGCCACTTTCATGCCCAAGCCCGTCTATGGCGACAACGGCACCGGCATGCACTGCCATCAGTCCATCTGGAAGGACGGCAAGCCGCTGTTTGCCGGCAACGAGTATGCCGACCTGTCCAAGGAGTGCCTCTACTACATCGGCGGCATCATCAAGCACGCCAAGGCGCTGAACGCCTTCACCAATCCCTCCACCAACTCCTACAAGCGCCTGGTGCCGGGTTTTGAGGCCCCCGTGCTGCTGGCCTATTCGGCCCGCAACCGCTCCGCCTCGTGCCGCATCCCCTATTCGCCTTCGGCCAACGGCAAGCGCGTCGAGGTGCGCTTCCCCGATCCGACCGCCAACCCCTATCTGGCCTTCTCGGCCATGTGCATGGCGGGCCTGGACGGCATCCTCAACAAGATCGATCCGGGCGAGGCCATGGACAAGGATCTCTACGATCTGCCGCCGGCCGAGCTGGAGAAGATCCCCACCGTCTGCGGCTCCCTGCGCGAGGCCCTGACCTCGCTGGAGAACGACCACGAGTTCCTGCTCGCCGGTGGTGTCTTCACCAAGGAGCAGATCGAGGCCTACGCGGAGCTCAAGTGGGAGGAGAACACCCGCTACGAGCACGCCCCGCACCCGGTCGAGTTCGACATGTACTATTCGTGCTGAGCGGCACCGGTTCACACGCAATGCCAGGGCCGGGGGCTTCCCCCGGCCTTTCTCTTTCCCGCAGGAGAAAGCAGATGGACTTTTCCCCCTACCGGGTTCTCAGCTTCGATTGCTATGGCACGCTGATCGATTGGGAAAGCGGCATCTGGGACGCCTTCCAGCCCCTTCTCATGGCCAACGGGCGCGACGACATCTCCCGCCCGGCCCTGCTGGAGGCCTTCGCGCAAATCGAAAGCACAGTGGAAGCGCAGCACCCCACCTTGCCCTATGATGAAGTCCTCAAGATCGTGCATGCCCGCCTGGCGGAGCATTTCGGCCTGCGCACCGATGATGCGCTCAATGACGATTTTGGCGCCTCCGTGGCCCACTGGCCGGCCTTTCCCGACACGGCGCAAGCCTTGCGCCTGCTGAAGAAGCGCTACAGGCTGGTCATTCTCTCCAATGTCCACCGGGCCGGATTTGCCGCCTCCAACCGCAAGCTGGGCGTGGCCTTCGATGCCATCTACACCGCCCAGGACATAGGCTCCTACAAGCCCGATCCGGCCAATTTCCGCCACATGCTCGCCCATCTGAAGAAGGACTTCGGCATTCCGAAGGAGGCCGTCCTGCACGTCGCCCAAAGCCTGTTTCACGACCATGCCCCGGCCAATGCCGCCGGCATCGCCAATGTCTGGATCGACCGCCAGAACCTGAGCCACGGAGGCGGCTGGGGAGCCACGGCGAAACCCGGCGCCATGCCCAAGGTCCTGGCCACCTGGCCGGACATGGCAAGCTTCGCCAGGGCCGCCACGGCGGGGTAAAACTTCAGGTCTGCCGGGGATCCTCCAAAAGAGTGATGAGGCTGGAAGTATCCATCCGGCCGCCGCCATTGGCCTGGA
>JALSNA010000100.1 GCA_026987255.1 Hyphomicrobiales bacterium
GGGCCGCCTTTCCTGAAAACCGCTTGCAAGACTCCTGTTGTCAGGCATCAACTTTCGTCCTAGTCTCCCTTCTGCCTCAATTCAGACAATGGGAGGATCATAGGCATGAAGAAAACCCTTTTCGGCGCTGTTGCCGCTGCCGGCATCATGGCCGTCTCTTTTGCTTCCGCCCCGGCTTCGGCGGGTCAGAAGTTCATTTCCATCGGCACCGGCGGCATCACCGGCGTCTACTATCCCACCGGCGGCGCCATCTGCCGCCTGATGAACAAGCGCCGCAAGGAGACCGGCATCCGCTGCTCGGTCGAGTCCACCGGCGGCTCCATCTACAACATCAACAACGTGCGCTCCGGCGAGCTGGACTTCGGCGTCGCCCAGTCCGACTGGCAGTATCATGCCTATCACGGCACCTCCAAGTTCAAGGACCAGGGCCCGTTCAAGGATCTGCGCGCGGTGTTCTCGATCCACGCCGAGCCGGTGACCATCGTCGCCCGTGACGGCTCCGGCATCAAGAACATCCTGGATCTCAAGGGCAAGCGCTTCAACATCGGCAACCCCGGCTCGGGCACCCGCGGCACCTGGGAAGTCATCGAGAAGACCCTGGGCTGGAAGCGCTCCGACCTGAAGCTGGCCACCGAGCTGAAGTCCGCCGAGACCAGCCAGGCCATGTGCGACAACAAGATCGACGCCTACTTCTGGCTGGTCGGCCATCCCAATGCCGGCGTGGAGGAGGCCCTGGCCTCGTGCGCCTCGCATCTGGTGGACGCCACATCGCCGAAGCTGGACGAGATGGTCGCCAAGACGCCTTTCTATGCGCCGGCGGAAATCCCGGCCAACATGTATCCGGGCCAGAAGAACCCGGTGAAGACCTGGGGCGTGCGCGCCACCTTGATCACCTCCGCCAAGGTGCCTGACAAGGTGGTCTACGATCTGGTCAAGTCCGTGTTCGACAACTTCGACAGCTTCCGCAAGCTGCACAAGGCCTTTGCCCATCTGAAGGCCGAGAACATGATCAAGGACGGCCTGTCCGCGCCGCTGCATCCGGGCGCGGTCAAGTACTACAAGGAGCGTGGCTGGATCAAGTAAGCCGGCGTCACGATTGGGGAAGCCCTGCCGGGCTTCCCCGTTTTTGCATTTTCGCTCTTCATTCCTTTTCCACAGCCATTTTCAGCAAGCCATTTGGAGGGGTACATCACAAGGCCGCCTTGGGGACGGGGACAACAACAATCCCCCCGCCCGGCGTCGAGGCGGCGGCAACAGGGAGGGGTCTTTCATGGCCAAGGACACCAAGGTTCATCAGCTCGATGCTGAAGAGCTGGCGGCGGAAGCCGATTCCGGCGCACGCAACCCGGCCGGTTTCGCCGGCAAACTGATGATCGGGCTGTGCATCGCCTGGTCGCTCTACCAGATCTATATCGCCTCGCCGCTGCCCGGCATGCTGCAGGAGTGGGCGCGCGCGATCGGGCTCAATATCCAGTTCTACATGGGCTCGGTGAAGACCCGGCGCATCCACATCGCCTTTGCGCTGGTGCTGGCGGCCATGGCCTATCCATTGTTCAAGTCCTCGCCGCGTGACCGCATTCCGTGGTATGATTGGATCTTGGCCGGATTGTCGGTCATCGTGGTGCTCTATGCCGTGGTTCTGCAAACCCAGATTGCCGAGCGCTCCGGCCTGCCGACGCGGCTCGACCTCATCGTCTCGGCCATCGGCCTGGCCATCATCCTCATCTCCACATACCGCGCCCTGGGGCTGCCGCTGGTGATCGTGGTGTCGGTGTTCCTGGTCTATGTCTTCTTCGGCGACAAGGAGTTCATCCCGGAAGTCATCCAGTGGAAGGGGGCTTCCTTCGGCAAGGCCATGTGGCATTTCTTCATGCAGGAGGAAGGCGTCTTCGGTAAGCCTTTGGAGGTTTCCACCACCTTGATCTTCCTCTATGTGCTGTTCGGCGCCATCTTAGAGAAGGCCGGCGCGGGCGGCTATTTCATCAAGGTGGCCTTCGCCGTGCTGGGGCATCTGCGCGGCGGCCCGGCCAAGGCGGCGGTGGTGGCCTCCGGCCTGTCGGGGCTCTATTCGGGCTCTTCCATCGCCAACGTGGTGACCACCGGCACCTTCACCATCCCGCTGATGAAGCGCACCGGCTTCACGCCTGAGAAGGCCGGGGCGGTCGAGGTGGCGGCCTCCACCAATGGCCAGCTCACGCCGCCGGTCATGGGGGCGGCGGCCTTCCTCATCGCCGAGTTCACCGGCACGCCCTATTTCGATCTGGTCAAGCACGCCTTCGTGCCGGCGCTGATCTCCTATATCGCGCTGGTCTACATCGTGCATCTGGAGGCCCTGAAGCTGGGCCTGAAGGGGCTGCAAAAGCCCGAAACGGGGCGCACGAAGCTGCAATCGCTGATGCTTTTCGTGGGCGGCTTCCTGGCCACCATGATCCTGTTCCTGGCCGTCTATTACGGCCTGGGATGGATCAAGACGGCCTTCCCCAACATGACCTTCACCACCGTGGTGCTCCTGTTCCTGGCCGCCTATGTCTTCCTGGCGTGGAAGGCGGCGCAGCATCCCGACCTGGAGGAGGACGATCCGTCCAGGCCCATCGAGGTGCTGCCCAGGGCCGGAGAGGTGGCGATCACGGGGCTCTACTTCCTGCTGCCCATCGTGCTGCTCATCTGGCTGATCATGATCGAGCGCATGTCGCCGGGCACCTCGGCCTATTACGCGGTGATCGCCATGAGCTTCATCGCCTTCACCCAGCACATCCTGAAAGGCCTGTTCCGGGGCAATTTCGCCTTTGCCGCCGATCTCAAGCGCGGTTTTCAGGACTGGGTGGAGGGACTGATCGCCGGGGCGCGCTCGATGACCGCCATCGCCGTGGCCACGGGCGCGGCGGGCATCATCATCGGCACCATCTCGCTGACCGGCGCGCACCAGGTGATCGGCTCCTTCGTGGAGTATCTCTCCGCCGGATCGCTCATCGTCATGCTGCTGCTGGTGGCGGTGATGAGCCTGATCCTGGGCATGGGCCTGCCGACCACGGCCAACTACATCGTGGTCTCCTCGCTCATGGCTCCGGTGATCATCTCGGTGGGGGCGCAAAACGGCCTGCTGCTGCCGGCGGTGGCGGCGCACATGTTCGTCTTCTACTTCGGCATCCTTGCCGATGACACGCCACCGGTGGGGCTGGCGGCCTTTGCCGCGGCGGCCATCTCCGGCGGCGATCCGATCAAGACGGGCCTGCAGGGCTTCGGCTATGACATCCGCACCGCCATCTTGCCCTTCCTCTTCGTCTTCAACACCGAGCTTCTGCTCATCGACGTGAGCTGGTACAAGGGCATCTTCATCTTCATCATCGGGGTGATCGCCATGCTGCTGTTCGCGGCGGCAACGCAGCGCTTCATGTTCGTGAAGACCAAATGGTGGGAGACCATCGCCCTGCTGCTCATCGCCTTCACGCTGTTCCGTCCCGGATTCTGGCTGGACATGGTGCAGCCGCCCTTCATCGAGCATCCGGGCGCGCAGGCGGTGAAGATGGCCGAGGAGACGCAAGCCGGAAAGCTGCTGCGCCTGCGTATCGCCGGGCCGGACTTCAACGACCCGGACAAGACCCGCGCCACCACCATCAACGTGGAGGTCAAGAAGGGCAAGTCCGGCATCGAGAAACTCAGGAAATCCGGGCTGGTCATCGCCGTCAAGGACGGCAAGGCGGTGATGGAGGAGCCGCAGCCGGGCACGCCCTTCTTCGAGCTGTCGCAGAAGTTCGACTTCTACGGCGACAAGCCGGTGGAGGTCATCAAGGCCTATGAACCGGCCGAGCGCATGCCCAAGGAGGTCTTCTACATCCCGGCGCTCTTGCTCCTGGGGCTGGTCTTGCTGTCGCAACTGGCGCGCAAGCGCAAGCTGGAGGCGCAACCGGCGGCCGCCTGATGGCAATGCTCTCAAGGCTGCGGCCCGGCGGCGTCCATGATGACCGCCGGGCCGCGGCGGCCCCCAGCGCAAGCAACAAGGATCGAAACCATGACGGAAATGTCTTTCAAGCAAATCCTGCTCCCCATCGATCTGGGCCATCCCAGCTCATGGAAGCGCGCCCTGCCCGTGGCCCTGGACATGGCGCGGGCCTACGGGGCGCACCTGAATGTTCTCACCGTCCTGCCCGACATGGGCATGCCGGTTGTGGGCTCCTTCTTCCCGGCCGATTTCGAGAAGAAGGCGCGCGAAAAGGGCGAAGAGGCGCTCAGCGCCTGGCTGAAGGAAAACCTGCCCGATGACATCGAGGCCGATGCCTATGTGGCGGTGGGCACCATCTATGACGAGATCATCGCCGCCGCCGACAAGCTCGGCTGCGATCTCATCGTCATGGCCTCGCACCGCTCGGACATGAAGGATTATCTGCTCGGGCCCAATGCCGCCCGCGTGGTGCGCCATGCCACCCAGGATGTCTTCGTGGTGCGCTCGTAAGTCGGACGTGAAGAAAAGTTTTCCAGCCTGCCTGGCAGGCTGGAAATACTTTTCTTCAGGAAAAACAAGGCGTCCTGCTGACTTGGGGCGGCCCGGCGTCAGCAGGACATCATTTTTGGCCCCAA
>JALSNA010000101.1 GCA_026987255.1 Hyphomicrobiales bacterium
CGTGGGACGGCCTGCCAATTGCTTTGCTGACTGGTGAACCGCAAGGAAAGGACTGCGGTTTTTTTCACGCGGAAGAGCAGGCACCGCCTGAGACAGTGGGGGCCGTGGGACGGCCGGCCGATTGCCTTGCTGACTGATGAACCGCAAGGAAAGGACTGCGGTCTTCTTTTCTCGCAGGAGAGCAGGCACCGCCTGAGACAGTGGGGGCCGCTTGCCAATAAGCGCCTTGCCCTGAATGGCTCAGGTGTGGGTGATCTTCGTGCCCAGGGCGGCCAGGAATTGCGCCATCCAGGCCGGATGGGCGGGCCAGGCCGGGGCGGTGATCAGGTTGCCATCGGTCTGGGCCGCGTCGATGGCGATGTCGGCATAGGTGCCCCCGGCGGCAGTCAGCCCCGGCGCGCAGGCCGGATAGCACGACACGGTGCGCTTTTCCACGATGCCCGCGGCGGTGAGTATCTGCACCCCGTGGCAGATGGCGGCGATGGGCTTGCCGGCGTCGTTGAAGGCGCGCACCAGTTCGATGACGCGCTCATCCAGCCGCAAATATTCCGGCGCCCGCCCGCCAGGGATCACCAGGGCATCGTAATCTTCGGCCTTGACCGCGTCGAAATCGGCATTGAGGGTGAAGTTGTGGCCGGGTTTTTCCGAATATGTCTGATGGCCCTCGAAATCGTGCACCGCCGTGGCGATCTGCTCGCCGGCCTTCTTGTCCGGGCATGCCGCATCCACTTCATGGCCCACCGCCAAAAGTGTCTGGAATGGCACCATGGTCTCGTAATCCTCGGCGAAATCGCCGCACAGCATGAGAATCTTCTTCGCCATCGTCTTTCCTCCCGTTGTTTTCATGTTCTGAGTGACGAAGTGTAAGCGCGCCTTCCGGTTGCGTCAATGTGGCGGTTCATGGGGCGCCGGTGCCGCTGTGGCATTTTTCCCTTTTTGCAGCTATACTAAGATCTGTTGACGTTTGCCGGATCGCACCGGCGCTGGCGGAAACAGGAACAAAGGCCATGACCCGCCCGCAGATGGAAAAATGGATCGCCGAGCACATCCGGCAGTTGCCTGAGGATGCCGTGCAAGACGTGCTGGATTTCGTTCGCACCTTGGGCAATGGGCCGCAATGCGCGAAGCGGCGGCCGCTTGGCCTGCTCAAGGGCAAGGGGAAATGCCGCCTGGGCGAAGACTTTATCATGACGGATGAAGAAATGCTGCGCTCATGACGGAGTGTCTCCTGGATACCCATGTCCTTCTGTGGTCATTGTTCGCCCCTGAAAAGCTCTCTCGCGCCACCCTGGATGTTCTTACGGATGGCAGCCATCCTGTTTTCGTCAGCAGCGTCAGTCTATGGGAAATTTCGTTGAAGTATGCCTTGGGGAAATTGCATCTGGAGGGGTGCGGCCCCGCCGGGATTGTGGATGCGGCGCGCAAGACCGGATTTGTCATTCTGCCTCTCCTCGCGGCCGAGGCCGGCACTTTTCATCGCCTGCCCAGAATGGCGCACAAGGATCCCTTTGACAGGATGCTCATCCATCAGGCCATATGCCGGGACATGACACTCGTATCAAGAGATGGCGATTTTGGCGAATACAGACAGCATGGTCTCAAGCTGCTTTGGTAGAGCCCCTTTAAGTCCCGCGTTTTCCCTTCCATCCCCACCATTACAAAAAGGCAATCCGGGTGCCCTTGCTGGAGGCGGCTTTGAGAGGGTATGAAGAGCAGGCCTGTTCAACTTGGTTCGACCAGCCGGGAAATGCCCATGCCTTCTTGCCGCCGCCTTGCGTCCTTGCTCCTTGCCTCTGCGCTTTTTGCCCTGCCCTCCGCCGCCGCCCGCGCCAGGGCCACCGATGGTGCGGATGCGCGCGGTTATGACGCCTGGGTGAGCGGCTCCTTGTCGGGCAGCTATCTGGCGGCGCGTTTTGCCTCGCGCCATCGCGACTATGACGCCGCCGCCCATTTCTTCAAGTCCACCCTGAGCCTCGATCCGGGCAACCTGCAATTGCTCAACCGCGCCTTTGTGCTCTTTGCCTCCACCGGCCAGTGGGCCAAGGCCGATGAGCTGGCCCGCCGCGTGGCCCGCGCCAATCCCAGGCAGCGCCTGGCGCAGATCGTCCTGGGGCTGAAATCGGCCTCCGCGGGGGACTTTCCCACCGCCCGCAAGCACTTCAAGGCCTCCGCCTATACCCCCGTCGGCGAGCTCTCCGGCGGCCTGCTCATGGCCTGGACATGGGCCGGGCAGAAGAACCTGGGCAAGGCCCTGGAGGCGCTGAAACTGCTCGACAAGCACGAATCCTTCGGCAGCTTCAAGACCTTCCATTCCGCCCTCATGGCCGATCTTCTGGGCTCTCCGGCGCGCGCCGGGGCCCTTTATGCCAAGGCCTGGAAGGAGGTCTCCGGCTCCTTGCGCATCACCCAGACTTACGCCAACTTCCTGCGCCGCCACGGCAAGACGGACAAGGCCCGCAAGGTTTACGAGACTTTCCTCTCCGGCGCGCCGGAGAATGACGTCATCCGCGCCGCCCTTGCGGACCTCGATGCCGGCCATGAGCCCGCCCCCCTCATCCGCTCCGCCACCGATGGCATGGCCGAGGCGCTTTTTTCCCTCGCCTCGGCGCTGATGGATGACCGCAGCATCGACATAGCCCTCATCTATGCCCAGATGAGCCTGCGCATGCGCCCCGATTTTCCCGTCGCCAACATGCTGCTGGGCGAGATCTACGAAAAGACCCGCCGCTTTGAGAAGGCCATCGAGGCCTATGGGCGCATCCCGCGCACCCACCCGCTGCGCAAGGCGGCGGAAATCCAGATCGCCCTGGGGCTGGACGATCTGGGCCGCACGGAAGAGGCGCTGGCGCGCCTGAAATCCCTCACCGCGCGCTATCCCCATGCCTACAAGCCCTATTTGACCATGGGCAACATCCTGCGCTCTCACAAGCGCTGGCGGCAGGCCGCGAAGGCCTATTCCCGGGCCCTGGCGCGCATGGGCAAGCCGCAGCCGCGCCACTGGACGATCTATTACTTCCGCGGCATCGCCTTCGAGCGCTCCGGCCAGTGGCCGCGCGCCGAGGCCGATTTCCGCCTCGCCCTGAAGCTCAACCCCGATCACCCCTCGGTGCTCAATTATCTGGGCTATTCCCTCATCGACCAGGGCAAGAACCTCGAAGAGGCCTTGCAGATGGTAAAGAAGGCCGTCGATGCGCGGCCCAACGATGGCTATATCGTCGATAGCCTGGGCTGGGCCTACTTTCGCCTGGGGCGCTATGAGGATGCGGTCAAGCAGCTGGAACGCGCCGTGGAGCTGCGCCCCGCCGATCCGGTGATCAATGATCACCTGGGCGATGCCTACTGGATGGTGGGCCGCAAGCTGGAGGCGCGCTTCCAGTGGCTGCATGCGCGTGACAACAAGCCCGAGCCCAAGGATCTGGCGCGCATCGAGGAGAAGCTCAAGCATGGCCTGAAACCGCCGCACCCGGTCAAGGATGAGACGAAGGCCCTCGCCGGAAAGCCCGCCAGGCCGTGAGCGGGGCGGCCATGATCGGGGAGTTCGCTCCGGCCAAGATCAACCTGGCCCTGCATGTCACGGGACGGCGCGCCGATGGCTATCATCTGCTCGATTCCCTCATCGCCTTTGCCAGTGTGGGCGATCATGTCTCGCTGCGCAAGGCGGATGATTTTTCCCTCGCCATCGAAGGCCCATTCGCCGCCGGGCTGGAGACGGGGGAGGGCAACCTGGCCCTGCGCGCCGCCCGCGCCATGGCGCAAGGATGGCCCGGTCTTTTTGGCCCCGTCCATATCCGTCTGCAAAAAAATCTGCCCGTGGCCTCCGGCATCGGCGGCGGCTCGGCCGATGCGGCCGCCGTCATCCGCGCCATGATGCGCGCCCATGATGCATCCCCGCCCGGCGAGGAGCTGGCGGCCATGGCGCTCTCCCTGGGGGCGGATGTGCCCGTCTGCCTCACCGGCCGCGCCTGCCGCATGCGCGGCATCGGCGAGCAGCTGCGGCCCTTGCCCCATGTGCCGCGCTTCTTCGCCCTGCTCGTCAATCCCGGCGTGGCTGTTTCCACCGCGCAGGTCTTTGCCGCCCTGGGGCTGAGGAAGGGGCAAAAGGCCCATGCCCCGCTGCCCGAAGATCCCTTGCCGCAAGATCCGCGGCAGGCCCTTTTCGCCCTGCGCGCCATGCGCAACGATTTGCAGCCCCTAGCCTGCGCTCTTCAGACGGAAATCACCGCCTGTCTGACCGCGCTTGACGCTGTCCCGGGTGCGCGCCTGGCGCGCATGTCCGGATCCGGAGCAACCTGCTTTGCGCTTTTCGAAACCGAATCCGCCGCCCGCGCTGCCGCGCTCCGCCTGCGCAAGGCGCATCCCGAATGGTGGGCGAAAGCCGCAGTCCTTGGAAATGGTCAAGCAAGCCATACCATAGCGTAAAGTCTATGGAATGGAAATTGCGTAAATATTCATCAACGGCATGACATATGATTGGGCAAAACTGCATTTCATGGTTTATTGCAATAAAAACCATATCAGGTGAGCATTTTTCTATTG
>JALSNA010000102.1 GCA_026987255.1 Hyphomicrobiales bacterium
GTGACCTTCGGCCATCACATGCTGGCCTATGTGGAGATGTTCTCGCGCGATTACGGGCGCTTCAACGATGCCCGCGCACGGATGAACGAAAGCCCGCTGGGGGCCGCCGCCCTGGCCGGCACCTCCTTTCCCATCGACCGGCACATGACGGCCGCCGCATTGGGCTTCGATGCGCCGATGCGCAATTCGCTCGATGCCGTCTCCGATCGCGATTTCGTCCTCGAGGCCCTGGCCGCGGCGGCCATCTGCGCCATCCACGTGTCGCGCTTTGCCGAGGAGATGGTCATCTGGTCCTCGGCCCAGTTCGATTTCATCCGCCTGCCGGACAGCTTCACCACCGGCTCGTCCATCATGCCGCAAAAGCGCAATCCGGACGCCGCCGAGCTGGCGCGCGCCAAGGCCGGGCGGGTGATCGGCGCGCTGGTCACCCTGCTGGTGGTCATGAAGGGGCTGCCCCTGGCCTATTCCAAGGACATGCAGGAGGACAAGGAACCGGCCTTCGAGGCGCTCGATACCCTCTCCCTGGTGCTGGAGGTGCTCACCGGCATGGTGGGCGACATGCGGCCCAATGAAGAGCGCCTGCGCGCGGCGGCGGCGCAGGGCTTTTCCACCGCCACCGATCTGGCCGACTGGCTGGTGCGCACCCTGGACATGCCCTTCCGCAAGGCCCATCACGTCACCGGCGCGCTGGTCGCCCTGGCGGAGAAGACGGGCGTGGATCTTGCCGAACTGAGTCTTGAGCAGATGCAATCGGTGGAACCGCGGATCACGGAAGATGTCTTTTCCGTCCTCGGGGTGGAGAACTCGGTGGCCTCGCGCACCAGCTACGGCGGCACCGCGCCGGACAACGTGCGCAAGATGGCGCGCGCCTGGCTGGAGGAGCTGGAATAGGCCCAGACCTCATCTCAAGGAGCGGCAAAGTCCCTGAATGCCTCGGCCACCTGTTCATAGACCTTGCGCTTGAAAGGGATGATCAGCTCGGGCATGCGCTCCAGCCGCTCCCAGCGCCACAGGTCGAACTCCGGCGCATGGCCGATGCCGGAGATGTCGATCTCCGAATCCTGGCCGGTAAAGCGCATGGCGAACCATTTCTGCTTCTGGCCGCGATAGCGCCCGCCCCAGGCCTTGCCGATCAGCTCTCTGGGCAGGTCATAGGTCAGCCAGCCGGGGATTTCGCCGATGATCGTGGCCGAGCGCACGCCGGTCTCCTCGGCCAGTTCGCGCAGTGCGGCGGTGCGGGCATCCTCGCCCTCGTCGATGCCCCCTTGCGGCATCTGCCACCACTCGCCGGCGCCTTCATTATTGGCCTTGCCGGCCCGGCGTCCGGCCCACACCAGGCCATCGCGGTTGAACAGGGCCACGCCAACGCAGGGGCGATAGGGCAGCTCATGCTTGTCCGTCATCATCCGCGCCCCTTCTCTTTGTAAATGGCGCTCAAGGGCACGAGGATGAAATCACCCCGGCCCTGTTCCTCTTCCAGCCAGTTGCGCAGGCCGCGCAAGGTGGTGCCGAAGGCGGTGCCCGTTCCGATGGCGCTGCCGCTTGCGCGGGCCCGTTTCACCAGCTGGTCGAGAGCCGCACCTATGGCCTGCGGAGACGAATCCGCATCGATGCGCATGGCCGCCTGGCGGGCGGGCAGGGAAATGACCGAAGCCAGGGAAGGCAGCAGGGACTGCCTTGCCGATCCGTCATCGAGGAAGATCAGGCCGCGTTTCCTGATTTCGTGCACGATGGGCGCCAGGGCCTCGCCATTGGCGAGGAACTTCTGACCGGCGTAATTGACCAGGCCCACGTAGCCAGCCGCGCGGCCCATGATCCAGCGCAGGGAGGCCAGGTTCGTCTTGCTGTCCGCACCGGCCAGCAGGGTCTTCGGCCCCGGATTGACCGCCGGATAGCCCCATGGCTCCATGGGCACCTGCAGCAGCACTTCGTGGCCCTTGCGGCGGGCGGCGTTGATCTGCTTTTGCAACCGCGCGCCATAGGGCGCATAGGCCAAGGTGACGGCGCCGGGCAGATCGCGCACCGCCCTGGCCGTCAGGGCCGGATTGATGCCCAGCCCGCCGATGACAATGGCGATCTTCGGTTTGGAGGACAAAAGCACCTTGCGCGGCACCGGCTTGGCATAGACTTTCCACGGCGCCTTGCCGGAGCGCGAAACGCGCGGCAGGATCCCGGCTTTCGTCCTTTCGCTCACCATCCGGATGGGCGCGGCAGGCAAAGGCCGGTCCATGACCAGGCCAAGAGCGGCCATCTTGCGCCGCTTGGCCTCGCCGGGGCTGCGTGGCAGGGAGGAGGCGTCCGGAATGGCCCTTTGCGCCTGCGGCAGGACATCGTAATCCACCCCCGCGCCATCATCTTGCGCAACGGGCTTCTTGCGCCGCACCGGCGTTTCCGCTTTTGCCGGCGTGGTGGAGCCGGTGGCCACCGGATCGGCCGGTTTTACCGGCGCGCTGGCCACGGTTTGCAAATCCTCGGGCATGGGCGTCATCATGGCCCAGACGGCAAGCGCGCCGAAGGCCGCACCGGTGAGCGCCATGGCGGCGCGCGCCGGCGTCGGGCGCCTTTCCCACAATCGCTGCCAGCGCGAGCGCGGCTTCAGGGGCCTGCGCAAATCATCGTCGTGCATGGATGTTCCCGGCATTCGAAATTCAGGTGATTCGCGCGCCATTATATATGGTTTTGCAACCGGAGGGGCGAGGATAAGGCGCCACAGGTTTTTGTGCGCCCGTTCCAGGGCATTGTGCACGGAAGTGCGTCGCGCCGGCCCGCGCCCCCGCCCGGCCGCCCAGATTGTAGGTGAGGCGTCCGGGCGGGGGATCGGACCTCTTTTTTGCACGGAAGTGCGTCGCGCCGGCCCGCGCCCCCTCCCATCCACCCAGGATTATACGCGAGGCGGATGGGAGGGGGCACGGGCCTCTTTTTGCGCTGAGGCGCGTCGTTCCGGCCCGCGCCCCCTCCCGGCCGCCCGGATTGTAAGTGAGGCGTCCGGGCGGGGGATCGGGCCTTCTTTGTGCGGTAGGCGCACATGCCCCTCCGCCGGAAGGGGTTGAAAACTGCGGCGGGCCCTCCGCCGGAAGGGGATTGTATCCCCTTCCGGAACGTTTCAGGCTCTGGCGTCTTGCCAATGCGGGCGGAAATGTTCGGGAAGGAGTTGAAAACCCCTTCCCGCGAGGCCTTTTTTGCACGGAAGTGCGTCGCACCGGCCCGCTCCCCTTCCCGGCCACCCAGATGATAGGTGAGGCGTCCGGGAGGGGGCGCGGGCCTCCTTTTTGTTGGCCGGAGGGAGGGGCAGGTGGGCTGTTGTGGCAAGAAAGGTTGACCTTTCCTGGCCTGCGTGGCTTTATTTGCGGGCCGGGAAAGGGAAATCCGCCCGCTGCCGAAAAGCAAAATGCGTCATCCAGTCCAGGGAGGGACACAATGAAAAAACTCGTGATCGGCCTTCTGGCCGCCGCCGCGCTGGCCGGCTCCACGCTCGCAGCCCAGGCCGGAACCAAGCTGCGCGTGACCTTGCAATTGCCCATCAAGCATCACCTTGGCCAGAACATGCTGGACTTCAAGAAGGAGGTCGAGGCCAAGACCCATGGCGACATCAAGATCGAGATCTATCCGTCCGCCCAGCTCTACAAGGACAAGGAGGTGCCGCAGGCGGTCTCCTCCGGGGCCATCGAGATGGGCATCGCCTCGCTGACCCGCTTTGCCGGGACGGTGCCGGCGGTGGATGTCTTCTATGTCCCCTTCATGTTCGACAGCCAGGAAAAGGTGAAAAAGGCCACCGCGCCGGGCTCGCCCATTCGCGGCCCGCTGGATGCCGCCATCCTGAAGACCGGGGCGCGGGTGCTGTGGTGGCAGGCCTTCGGACAGGCCATCGTGCTCTCCAAGGGCGATCCCATCAAGCTGCCCTCCGACATGAAGGGCAAGAAGGTGCGCGTCTTCGGCAAGACCCTGGGCGAGATGGTCAAGGTGCTGGGCGGCTCGCCGGTGCTGATGAGCGGCTCCAAGCAGTTCCTGGCCTATCAGCGCGGTGCGGTGGATGCGGGCATGACCGGCATCACGGCGGTGAAATCGCGCAAGCTCTATGAGGTCATGGATCACATGACCCTGACCCGCCATGCCGACATCGAGTTCATCGTCATCATCAATGAAAAGGTCTGGCAGAAGATCAAGCCGGAAAACCAGAAAATCATCATGGCGGCGGCGCGCCGGGTCGAAAAGGAGCTGCGCGACAAGATGAACGGCATCGAGAACGCCGCTCTTGCGGACGTCAAGTCCAAGATCGACACCATCGATCTGACCGATGCCGAGCGCGACGCCTGGCGCAAGGCCACCCAGCCGGTGGTGGATGCCTACATCAAGAACGCCGGCGATCTGGGCAAGGCCATGGTCGAGGCCGCGGGCAAGCTCTAGACGCCACTTCCCTTTCAGGGCCGCTCCGCCGCGCGCGGGGCGGCCTTGCAATCCTCGCCCCTGCTTTCGGGGATTTTCCGCATGATCCGATTCATTGACCGGCTCAGCGCCTGGATGGCGAAACTGGCC
>JALSNA010000103.1 GCA_026987255.1 Hyphomicrobiales bacterium
TGCCTGCGGACGAAAAGACATTGGGATTTTGCCTAAATCCTGCATCTGCCATCCCTCTTTATGAGTCCTGACCCTAAGGCTTTTCGCCGCGCGCCAGGCGGGCATTGATGTCCTCGATCACGGCCGGCAAGTCCACCAGCGAATCGATGACATAATGGGCCCCTGCCCGGCTCAGGATGTCACGGGTGTGCGCCATGCGCCGCGCCAGCTCCCCGGCGGGGAGGGATTCGGCCTCCTCCAGGGTGGAAATGTCCATGTAATTGGAATAGCGCACCAGGCCGACCCCCCAGCAGCCGGCATTGAGCGCCTCGCCGACGCCGGAGGCGGTGTCGTCGCATTTGACGACGGACTTCACATCGTCGATGTCCATGAGATCCATGTTGCGAAATACCATGTGCGGCTTGGGGCGCGCGCCGTGAATGACCTCGTCACCGGCCACGGTGGCATCCGGCGTGAAGCCCTGCCTGATGCAGTCTTCAAGCAATATGTCCACCATGGCACGGGTGAAGCCGGTGGATGCGCCGATCTTGATGCCCTGTTTCTGAAGATCCACCAGCACATCCTTCACGCCGGGCAGCAAGGCGGTGTGCTTGCGCAGAACCTCCAGCTGCAGGGGCACGAAATCGGCGAACATGGCATCCACGTCCGCCTGGGTGGGAGGGCGGCCCTTCACGCTTTCCCAGCGGGCGGCGATTTCGGGATCTTCGGTCAGCGCCTTGATGTGCAGATCCTTGCGCAGACCCATGGGGCCGCGCGCCTCGCGCATGGAAATCTCCACTCCCTGGCGGCGGAAGACCTCGACAAAGACCACCGCCGGGGCAATGACATAGGCATCGGCAATGGTGCCGCTCCAGTCCAGCACCAAGGCCTTCACGCCGCCGCGATAGCTGCGCTCATAGGTATAGTCGCCAAATCCGCTCATGCCATTTTCATCCTTTTTCACAAGTTTTTCAATGGGTTGAAATTTGTTCTTCGGATCGTTCGCAATCGCTCAGGCGCTTGCGCTCCTGCAAGGCTTCCGGTGACGGAGCGCCACTGGGCACGCCCATGGCCGCCAGCGCCTCAGCGGCCGCCCTGGTGACCTGGCGCATCACATGGGCGTCCACCTGGCCGATGCAGCCGATACGGAAGGAGTTGGCCCGGGTCAGCTTGCCCGGATAGATGATGAAGCCTTGTTGCTTCATCAGGTCGTAGAAGCGCTGAAAATCGAAAGCCGGGTGCGCCGGAGCAAAAAAGGTGACAATGATGGGCGACAGCCAGGCCTCGGACAACAGCGTTTCAAAGCCCAGGGCGCGCATGCCAGCCACCAGGACATCGCGGTTGTGGGCATAGCGCGCCGCGCGGGCCTTCACCCCGCCCTCTTCCCGGTGCAGCTTCAAGGCGCGCAGAAAGGCCGCCACCACATGGGTGGGAGGCGTGAAACGCCACTGGCCGGTGCGGTTCATGTAATCCCACTGGTCGTGAAGATCGAGCGACAGCGAATGGGCATTGCCCCTGGCGCGTGCAAGGGCTTCCTTCCTGGCGATGACGAAACCGAAGCCCGGCACACCCTCGATGCACTTGTTGGCCGAGGAGACGAAGCCCTCGAAGGTTATCTCCGCTGGCGTGAGCGGCAAGGCCCCGAAGGCGCTCATGGAATCGATCCACAGCCTGCGCCCGGCCGCCCTTGCGGCATCGGATATTTCGCGCAAGGGGTTGAGGATGCCAGAGGAGGTTTCGCAATGGACCACCGCCACGTCGGTGATGGTTGTGTCGCGGGCGAGAATCTGCGCCACCTGGGCGCCGCGCGGCGGCAGGTAATCGCCCTTGTCCAGCACCACATGGGCGCGGCCCATGCGCGCCAGAATGGCGGCCATGCGCTGGCCATAGGCGCCGTTGCTCAGCACCAGCGTGCGGCCATCGTGCGGAATGAGCGATCCCAGCATGGCCTCCACGCAGAAGGTGCCGCTGCCCTGCATGGGCACGCAATCGAGCGAGCCGTCATCTTCGGCAATCTGCAAAAGCTCGCGGCGCAGGCGGGCCGTCATGGCGCGAAAATCGCCGTCCCACGAGCCCCAGTCGCGCAGCATGGCCTCTTTCACCGAATGGGCCGTGGTCAAAGGTCCCGGCGTGAGCAGACAGGGCTCGCCCGATGGCGGAGGCAAGATGCGCCCGGTGGTCATGATGATGGCCTTTCCTGATCGTCCGGCAACAGGATTGCCAATCATGAATGCATATGTAAAATCGTTAAATCGAATAAGATCATATGCTTTGCTTATGGGTTGTCATGCGCCACAGCCAGCTTCGCGCCTTTTATCTCGTCGCCATTCATGGCGGCTTTTCGGCCGCCGCCAGGGCGCAGAACATGACCCAGCCTGCCCTGTCGGATCAGGTGCGCAAGCTGGAGGCGGCCCATGACGTGCGCCTTTTCGACCGCAGCGGCAAAAGGGTGCGCCTGACGAAGGAGGGCAAGGCGCTTTTGGCCATCGTGCGGCCCATGTTCGAGATCGAGGCGCGCGCCTGGGCCAGTTTGCGCAAGGCGCGCGCCCTGCCCGCCGGAGAGCTGCGCATCATTGCCGATTCCACCTGTCATCTGACGGGCATCCTCAGGCTCTTCCGGAGCCGTCATGGCCAGGTGCGCATCCGCCTGCGCAGCGGCAATTCGCGCCAGGTGGTCAAGGCCCTGAAGAAATATGCCGCCGACATCGGGGTGACGGGCGATGCCGGTTTCGGCCCCGGCTTCGATGCCATCGGGCTTGGCGAATCGCCCATCATCGCCTTTGCGGCGAAAGACTTCTCTCCCATGCCCGGTGCGCCGGTTTCCTTTGCGGCCTTGTCGCGCCTGCCCTTGGTGATGCGCGAAAGCGGCTCCAAGACGCGCCAGAAGGTGGAGGCCGCGGCTCGTGCGGCCGGTGTGACGCTGCATGCCAGCATCGAGGCGCAAGGGCGCGAGGCGGTGCGCGACATGGTGGCCGGCGGGGCGGGCATCGGCTTTGTCTCCACGGCGGAGTTTGCTCCCGATCCGCGGCTGGTGGGCATTCCCCTGCCATCCCCTGCCCCGATGATGGCGGAGACCATGATCGCCCTCTCGCAACGCCGCGATGTCGCCGCCATCCGCGCCTTCATGGCCTGCGGGCGCGAATTCGTGCATAATGGCGGCGGTTGAGAGCATTTCCGAAGGAGACTTGCCCATGCCCATTTACGCCCTTGAGGGACACGCCCCGAAACTGCCGCCGCAGGGGACGTTTTTCATCGCTCCGACGGCGGCGGTGATCGGCAAGGTGGAGCTGGCGGCGCGCACGTCCATCTGGTTTGGCGCGGTGCTGCGCGGCGACAACGAACCGGTCATCATCGGCGAGGGCTCCAACATCCAGGACAATTGCGTCTTGCACACCGATCCGGGCTATCCGCTGACCATCGGCCGGGACGTGGTGGTGGGCCATGCGGTGATCGCCCATGGCTGCACCATAGGGGACAATGTGCTCATCGGCATGGGCGCGATCATCATGAACGGCGCGGTGATCGGCAACAATTGCGTCATCGGCGCAGGCGCGCTGGTGACGGAAGGCAAGCAGATCGCGGCCAATTCGCTGGTGGTGGGCCGGCCGGGCAAGGCGATCCGCACCCTGAGCGATGCGCAGGCTGCGGAGCTGACCAAGGGGGCAAAATCCTATGCCGCGAAGATCCCCGCCTATCTGGAACGCCTGGAAGAGCTGAAGGCATGAAAATGGCCGGCATCGGGTGGGAAGCGATGCCGGCCAAAAAACCCGGCCTGGTGGGGATGGGGAGGGGGGACGCCGGCCGGGTTTGTCCCTGTGGTTTTCAGTTCTTGCCGAAGAAGCGCGCTCCGTGCTTGCCGCTGCGGGTCAGGGAGACCCAGCGGTTGGGATTGTATTGCGACTGGCGCTTGAGAAAGCGGTATCCCGTCTTGTACCACAGCATGATGCGGTCGCGGCGGTTGTCGAGGACGAAGTCGCCGCTGCCGGTGCGCGCTAAAAGCACCGCGTGTCCGGCTCCCGCCTCATCCAGCACCACGGTGATGAGCAAGGTCTCGGCGGGGAATCCCAGCCCTTCGAGGTAGCGCTTCTTGAGCAGCACATAATCCTCGCAGTCTCCGGCATTGGTGGGATATTCCCAGACCTCCGGGCGGCCGAAGAGTTTCTGGTCGGTGACCGGCCTGATCTTGCCATTGACGAAGCTGTTGACCTGCATGAGCAGATCCCAGCGCGCCGGGGTCAGGCGCAGCTTGCGGGTCTTGCCGCCGAGGGGGCGGCAGTCCGCCTTGTGGCGGGCGCAGAACTCCACATAGCCGATGGGCGGCAATGTCTTGCCATAGGCCCTGGTGAAGGGGCCATTGGCATGGCTGTAATTGGCCCGCACCTGGGCTTGTGCCGGTGCGGCCAGGCTTGCCGCAAGGGCGGCTGCGAGAAGCATTCTTCTTGTTGTTGATCCACACATTGTTTGACGTCCCGTTCCCTTGTTATGAGGCGAGACTATCAAAAGCGATTTGAGATTCGGTCAAACCGGG